>DASVSM010000456.1:0-3190 GCA_036388115.1 Flavisolibacter sp. | reverse complement strand
GTCATAAAACTTCTTGATCTGACATGACCGTCTACACTGATTTTGCAACGGGTAACAAAGATGCATTCTGCCCACAGGTAATCAGATAGCTGCGTGTATGAACTGCCGGTTTACCTACTTGAACTGTAAGAATATCTTGTTTTTAGTGGCGAAAACCTGTTCCGAAATGAGTTTGCATTTGTGCAGACAAGTAAAATGAAAAGCAAGAAGGATCCAGTTTCTTTTTCATTTTCGTCTTGATTGCCGGTTTAAAATCTGACACAAAACTATCGGCCATTGCCAGGGTAAATATTTGTATAACTACGAGATTATGAAATTCAGTAGTACTACGTAGATGGGTATTGAGCTGGGAAAAAAGCAGGGTGGCCACCTTCCTAAATAATTGTAAAACGGAAGCGAAAAAACGGTTGGACCGCAAAAGGCTATGAGGCACAGGTTGAACAATTCGCAAAGGGACCGGTACCGCACTGGCAGCCTTTATCCTACACAGGATGTAAAGGAAGTATATGTAAAGGATAACGAACGGTTCACCATGCTTACACTTAATGTACTGTCTGCATTACTGTTAGGCGAAATTTCCATCTGCCCTTCCGCTCCTACCGATTGATATCCGTTTTAAACGATCAATAATTTCATGGCAGATCACAGCGTCACCTTCTGATACATTCGGCAGCCTGCATCCGTTAGACACTTAATTAAACATAACCTATACTTCACGAGGAATGAATTTGTTATGCTAAGATATCGTTCACGAGTTGGTTGTAAATAACGTGCGGAGTGGTGAACAACCAAAAGAAACAATTTTGGCCTTTGCGCAGTATAACAGGCCGTACCCACCAAACCTTACAAGGATTGTTGCAACACATGCAGAGTATGCCCTTTTTCCCTGCTTTCTAAATAAAAGGAATAACCAATATAAATAAGGTTAAAAAATATAAACACAAGCACCCCAACGGGAAATTCGTTAGTGTTGAAATAGGCCATGTGCAGAACAAAGGCATGATAGCCATAAACTGACAGCCATATCAGTATGGAAGGAAATACGGTTCCACCTGCCAACTGCAGTAATAAGCGTTTTGTAATGGGACGCTGCCATCCATAACGCTTATTTAAAAATAGGTTTAGCTAACTGAGATAACGAAGCGAAAAGAATATGATTACGCTGGTAAAAATATAATCGGACAAAAAATCGGGGTCCTGAAGCACCCGGTGAAGGGACCGACTGCCTACTATAAGGAAAAAGAACGCAAGCACAATAGAGATTACTACTTGTACGAACCACTCCTTCCTACGAAGCTTTTTTTTCACATTGTGAAACTAACCGATCAATCTATTCATTCAATAATGTAGCCTATGGGCAGAGTTGCGAACAAGTGTTGCCGGCTGTGAGAGAATTAAAACCTTCCCCGCGTCTAGCAGGCAATTCATTTGTTTACCGCCTAGTCTTTTATCATGTACTGCGCAACTAACTGTTCGTTTGTGTCATTACTTCCCGAGAGGGTGTCAATGATTTTTTGCTTCTCTGTTTGGCTCCTGTTTTGGCTTAATTTTTTCTTTGCCTGCAAGTCTGTTACGATGATTTCAAAAGCAACAATCCCGTTGGTCATTTTCAATCTGTAATCAAGTGGAAAACGCCCCCATTGTTGTTTATAGGAAGTTTCGTAGTAGTCAATTGTATTTTCCAGAACCTTGAAAACACTTTCCGTTTCCGTAACAAGCTTTCCTTGGCCATAAGCATGAACAGAGATATAATTCCATGTTGGAACGTTTAACTCTTTGTCATAATTTCCTGGCGAAATATAAGCGTGAGGCTGACTGAAGATGACGAGAGCATTGTTGTTTTCAAGGTCCTTCCATTGTTCATTTGCCTTTGCAAAATGTGATGTCAAAACAATCGTATCGTTATTCGAAGAAACAATGAAAGGCAGATGTGTAGCAACAGGCAGATTGTCTTTTGCTGTAACAATCGTCCCAAAGCTAAACTGTTTCATAAAGGCAATTATTTCGCCTCTGTCAGTTGCCAAATTTATTTTTGGAATATACATTGCTGAGTCAACTTGTGCTTTGATAGCTGTAAATATTTGCCTGCAACTACCACAAGAGAACTCCACTAGAATCACAATATGCGATGCTGGTCCCGTGCATAAGCAACAGAAGCTAAATGTAGCCTAGAAAAATGTAAACAACAGTTTTATATAGAAGCTGTCTTAAAATTGTCAGTTCGGCGAGGTCTTTGATTTTTTAGGTGTAAACTGGGGTTATGAATACGGGCAGTACGGTCGATTTATGGGATATGTTTGAGCCCTTAGTGCGGGGACAGTTATGTCGCCGGCCTGGTGCGGGTCGTCGGCGTGTGGATGTAAGAAAAGTGTTTGAAGCGGTGGTCTGGATTTTAAACACGGGTGCGCCCTGGCGTTCGATACCAGAAGGCATTTATCCATCGTATCAAACGTGTCATCGCTATTTTCAGCAGTGGGCCAGGTCAGGGGTGCTTAAAAGCTGGTTAACAAAGTAAGGCGACAGGCTGAGGGTAGAGGCGTAAGCAAAATCAAGCAGATGCACTTTGTGGACGGCAGCTTTTCGCCGGCCAAAAAAGGGGGTCTTGTGTGGGCAAAACCAAGAAGGGAAAGGGAACTAAGGTCATGGCAATTGTTGATGAGAAGAGCAAACCCCTCTCCATTGTGATCGCCTCTGCGTCCATTCACGAAATGCGATTAGTGGAGGCGCTGGTGAAAGAAAAATTCAGTGCTATAAAGCCACGCAGGCTCACCGGCGATAAAGCCTACGATGCCGACACCCTGGATAAAGGATTGAAGAAAAAAGGCATTGAACTCAATGCGCCACACAGAAAGGGCAGGCGGAAAAAACCCACACAAGATGGGCGAAAACTACAAGCCTATAAACGAAGGTGGAAAGTGGAACGCTTCTTTGCCTGGCTGTTTAACTTCCGAAGATGTGTGGTACGGTATGAACAATAGGCTGAAAACTTTAAAGCATTCCTGCTACTGGCATCAGCTATAATAATGATCCGATAATTTTAAGACAGCTTCTAGTGTTAAGTTAGGTTTGATATGTCGGATATAGTCGCTTTAGTTTAGTGCGTGCATCCTTGGTGGTGAACTGCCAGTTGATTTTGCAGTTTTTGTTGTTTCGGTCTTTTTTCCATGCCTCCACTTCTTGTTTTATTTTT
>DASVSM010000455.1:0-4727 GCA_036388115.1 Flavisolibacter sp. | reverse complement strand
AACGTACTGGAAGGTACAAGGCATAGCCGTCCGCACAGTAACCTGGTGATTGGCGCCATTGAAATCAAAGGCACCGAATTAAAAACAGACCTGGTAAAAGGCTCCGATATAGAGGTGAAATTTGAAATGAATGAAAGCCGCGATCTGACCATCACGGCTTTTCTTGCCATGAGCGAACAGGAATTCAGGAACGTGTTCAACACATCGGAAAAATATGTCAGTGTTACAAGATTGAAGGATGATATAAATGGCCTGGTAAGAGAAATGCGGAGAGAGCTGCAGGATGAAAAAGCCCGTGATGAAGAGAACGAATGGCTGATGGAGTTGCGCCAGTGCATTTTTGAAGCGGAGAAACTGCAACAGCGCCTTGCCAAAATGAAAGAAAGCGACATCACGGATGAAAAATACGAGATCAGCGAGGCCCGTCGCCGCATCTCTTCCCGTTATGATGCGTTAGGAAAAGACCAACGCATTTTTTCCTTGCAGGCAGATTATTTCAACCACAAAACATTTGTGGAAGAAAACCTGCCCGATGTTGAATTTGAACGTGATAAAATGATGAACGATTTCGACCGCATTGTGCAGGATGAAGCACAGTTCCTCAAAGCAAAAAGCCCTGCGGTGCTGCGGGCGAAGATTGATGCGCTGGAATTATTGCATCGGAGAGTTTATGCTAACACAAGGCATTACATTATCAACTTCTTTTTGCATTTTGCTTCGCTGCCCGTGAGTGATTATAAAAAGCCAGCCATTGCTTCTTCCCTCATAAAGCAGGGAGAAGAGGCCATGACGAACCAGCAGTTTGCACAACTGCGCACCATCATGATCAACCTGTCTAATCAGCTTCATGGCGACGAGCCGGAATTTGAAAAGATCAAAATAAAAGGAACCGGCATTGGTTAACACGGTTACGTTATATCGCTCGCCGGTACGGCTGGTGAAGCATGCGTCCGAAGACACGGAAGTGTATTCTTCACAGGCAATCAACAGGGCCCGAAAAAGGCTGATGGCCGAGATTATGCTGATTGGTGACGAGATAGTAATTGATGATGTGGCTTATTCCCGCAACGACGCATCTTCACTACTGGATGCTGTTACAGAACAAAGCTGGAAGGTACACAGCACTATCTATGCGCACCGGGGCTTGCTCTGTTTTTTGGAGAAGGAAGAATTCAATAACGAAGAACTGAAAAAGGCCGATGCCTATCTATACAATGCAACCTTCGTACAGGCGGTATCGCCTTATTTCGCGCATTCGTTCAATACGGTTTCCGGTAGGTTCATCCGGCAGGAAAGTTTTGAAGAACTACTGCAACTATTGAATTACAAGGGCTACATCTTACCCGAACACAGCGATGAAGCCTACCAGAAAATCCGTGGTTATTTAAACGAACTGAATTATACCCTTCGCAACCTTAGCTGGGAAAAATTTATTGCAGACGAAAGCATTCTTCACTTTATTTTTTCCGACGAATGGAAACGGTTCATTAATAAACTTCCTTCTCAATTTACCACACTACGGGATGAGTTGGTGGAACAGATGACGGGCATCGTGCTTCGCTTTCAGCACAAGGCTACCTGGCACTACCTGCACCAGGTTTTGGTACAACTAAAGACCATTGAAACGAATGACTTCAACCATTCGGAAGTCATTCGCATCGATGAAACTATTCACGGGAACAGTCAGATTGAGGGCGGCAAAAAAAGAAGAACCAATGATGGTGAAGTTTCAACCGGCCGCATCATCTGGTGGGTTATCTGGATTATCCTGCTGATAGTACGAGTTACCACCTGCAATAGCAACACGAACAGCAGAAGCAGCGATTACCGCTTTGACACTGACGCCCCAAGGGAGGTTGAAACAGTACAAAAAAGCAAAGCAGACGAGCAGCGCAATGAACCTGTGCTTTTGAATTTTCTGGATTCACTGAGCCGCAAACGATCTCTATCACTCCAACCTTCACAGATGGAGATGCAGACAGGCAACCAGCCGTTTTCCTCCTTTGCCAATGATTTTGCTGCGCAGGGAAGCGACACGGTCCACATCACCAACAACACGGGCCATAATTGTGTGGCTTTGTATGTGAGCGGCCCATCGTTAAGTGGCAGTGTTTATGAAGGGGCGCTTCCAAACATTGCTGCCGTTTACGTAAAGCAAGGCGGCACCTATACCTTTCGGATGACACCCGGCAGCGGAAAGTTTTATTTTATTTTCGGTGAGCAGTGGGGCCAGTTAAAAAAGCAGGCAGAACTGACCGTGTTCAGCGAACGCAGTTTGTTTAATGATGAAGGAAGAAAGCACCTTCTGTTTGTGTACGAGTTTTTCAGCAATAAAAAAGCGGTTGAGCAAACCTATCTTCAGAAAGCTGTTTATTTGGAAGACGCTTCCTCCAACCACAATGAAACTGCCTTCAGCTATCTGAACAATCCCTACGATGCTAAGCCGGATGAAAGCACAGAGATCGTTCTGAAGGAGAATAACAAGCGGTTTACAATTGACGCCTACGGTAGTTTACTGGTAAAAGAAGACCGGGTAGAAACTGTAAAAACATGGATAAACGTCTCTAGATAAGCCGCCAAAAATTAAGTGTACAAGTAAAGCACGGCTTACTTTTATGGTTTATGCTTTCGTCTTTTACCATCTTTCCTTTGGGTGATTCGGCACTCACCATCGATTTTGGAAACAAAATAGATGATAACATCAACTATAAGGTGCTGCAGCTTTTCGCCCAATTGCAGCATTTTTCTCCATTAATAACAGATGTTGTTCCTGCTTATAGTTCGCTAACTATTTATTATGATGTGGCCGCTCTGCATACACATGAAAAAACGGCGTTCGAAACGGTGCGGGATATGGTTACCCCTTTCCTGGAAAAAGAACAAAACCTCACGCAAAAGCGCCGGCAATTGACCATTCCTGTTTGCTATGCAAAAACGTTTGCACCGGATATTGATGAATTAGCAGCGCAGAAAAATATTTCGGTTGAAGAACTGATTGGCCTGCACACAGCAAGAACGTATCGTGTGTACATGATTGGCTTTTTACCGGGTTTTGCCTACATGGGAAAAGTAGATGAGAAGCTGGCCACACCACGCAGACAAAAACCCAGAACAAATGTACCTGCAGGCGCTGTTGGCATTGCGGGCGAACAAACCGGCATCTATCCCTTATTATCACCCGGAGGTTGGAATATCATTGGCAGAACGCCGTTAAGATTGTTTGCTGCGGACAGCAGCGAACCGGTATTCTTTCAGCCTGGAGACGAAGTACAATTCTATTCAATTACGGAAGATGAGTTTGAAAATTATCAGGGCAGGCATTCTTGACACAATACATGACCTAGGCCGCTTTGGATACCAGCACCAGGGCATTAATCCAGGCGGTGCAATGGATCGTTTTTCCGCTTCATTAGCAAACGCATTGCTGGGAAAAGAATTGCATGCGCCGGTGATGGAGATGCATTATCCCGCATCAACTATTTTGTTTGAGGAAGCTTGCCTTATCTGCCTAACCGGCGCTGATTTTTATCCCGTTGTGAATGATAAACCTCTTGCCCTTTACCAGCCAATGGCTGTAACGCCATCTTCTGTTTTGTCGTGGAAGAAGTGGCATGCAGGGGCAAGGTGTTATCTATCCATACTAAATGACCTGCAGCTTGACAAATGGCTGCATAGTTATAGTACCAATCTCAAAGCTGGAGCAGGTGGGTTTAAGGGACGAAGGTTGGAAAAAGGCGATCGGTTGACCTTTCTCCCAATTGATTTGCCATACTTGAAGCAGAGTGTTTTGGCACTGCCATGGAGATACAATGAATCATTCATTCAAACGAACGAAATAGCATTCATTCCTGGTCCGGAATGGAACTGGCTGACCACAGGAAGCCAGCAAACATTGCTAAACGAACCTTTTAAAATTACTACCGCCTCCGACAGAATGGGCTACCGGCTACAAGGCAACCTTCTTGAACAAGCTACCAACGAACAGTTACTATCTTCAGCAGTTACATTTGGTACGGTTCAACTTCTGCCCAACGGGCAATTGATTGTTTTAATGGCCGATCATCAGACCACCGGTGGGTATCCAAGGGTAGCTAATGTTGTCAGTGCACACTTACCGAAGCTGGCACAGATGGGCCCGCAAAACGATATAAGGTTTGTAATGACGGACCTCCTTTCTGCAGAAAGGAAATTTATGGACCAGCAGAATTATCTGTTGCAATTACAAAACACCTGTAAATTGAAAATTCAAAACTGGCTCCATGCACATCGATCTTAACTGCGACATGGGTGAAGGCATCGGCAACGACGAAGCTATTATGCCGTTTATAACCTCGGCTAATATTGCCTGCGGTTATCATGCCGGCAACGAAGAAACAATGCATGCCACTATCTTACTTGCAAAAAAGCATGGTGTAAACATTGGTGCTCATCCCTCCTTTCCTGATAAGAAAAATTTTGGGCGAACAGAAATGGATTTGCTGCCGCAGGAGGTATATGAATTGGTTATGGAACAACTGAAACTATTTCAAACCATAGCTAATAACTGTGGAGCTATTATTCATCATGTAAAGCCTCATGGCGCTTTGTACAATATGGCTGCAAGAGACGAGGCACTGGCACAATCCATTGCATCAGCAATCAAAGACTTCAACAACCAGTTAGTTGTGTATGGTCTTAGCAATAGTTATTTAATTAGCGAAGCACAAAGCCTGGGTCTGCAGACAAAA
>DASVSM010000454.1:0-3098 GCA_036388115.1 Flavisolibacter sp. | reverse complement strand
TAGTGGCTATCAGGCAAGCTAATAGTACCATGTCTTTGCATACAGGATCGGTGACTTCGGGCCAACTGCAGGTTGTTTTAGGTCCTGTTGTAGCGTCTCTCGGCTATCCCTTTGTATCGGATAATAAACTTTATTTTGTTTCATCACAATCAGGCAACGATGATATCTATGTGGCGGATCTTCCCAAGAGAAGAACACCGGTTGCAAGTCTGCGGCAACTAACCTTCGGACAGACGGGCAACTATTATCCTTCGGTGTTAAACGATAGCCTGGTGTGGTCGCAATTTACCAGCAATGGTTACCGGCTGCAGAAAGTTTCGCTGAACGCCATCAAAGCAATCGAGATAAGGGGGGCTGATGTGAGTAAACGTGCAGTTCCATTCAAGATCGCCTTGCAGAATGCACCCAATGTGCTGGCAGAAAGCAGTCGCCAGTTTCAAACTTCCGATTATAAAAAAACAACAGGGCTGTTCAACTTTCATAGCTGGCGGCCCAACTATACCGATCCGGAAATCACCTACAGCCTTTTCAGTAACAATATCCTGAACACATTCAGCAATGAAGTATTTTATCGCTACAACATTAACGAAACATCGCATGGTGTGGGCTTCAACACTTCTTATGGCGGGTTGTTCCCTGTATTGAATGCCGGTGTATCGTACACCTTCGACCGCACCATTAAAACAACTTCGCTGACGTATACGCTTGACCAGGTGGAGGCGAGACTGGGTTATAATATTCCACTGAATTTCACCAGTGGCAAGACATATAAGTTCTTGAATTTCGGCTCCAACTATGTTTACAGCCAGCTAAGTCCCACAGGCGCTTTCCGTAATATTCTCAGGGGCAGAACAGCCAGTTACCTGCATCATTTTGTTAGCTTCTCGCAGCAGCTGCCACAGGCTGTGCAACATATTTTTCCCAAGTTTGCATATGCGGCCAACCTGCAGTATCGCCATTTATTTACTGGTGGTTACCAATCCTTGGGAGGCGTAAGTCTCTATCTTCCGTCTATCCGTAATCATAGCATCGTATTAGCGGGAAACATTCAGGCAACAGATACGGCTAACGTTACGTTTAGCAATCGCTTTGCTAATTCAAGGGGTTACAATGATTTCTACTTTCCACGCATGTGGCGTTTATCCGGCAATTATCACATGCCGCTTTTTTATCCCGACAAGGGTATTCCCGGGATTGTTTATTTCCTGCGTGTTCGTACCAATTTTTTCTATGATTTTACCAGGGTGTTTGACCGGAGAGAAAATTTTGCGGACCAGCGCAGCGCAGGAGGGGAGATGTATTTTGATACAAAGCTTTTCAATTCGTTGCCGGCTACTATCGGCTTCCGAATTTCGCATTTGCTAGACAATGATTTTTTGCAGACAAGGCCAGCAGGAATAAATGTGTTTGAAGTGATTGTGCCTTTAAATATCATTCCGCAGTAAGGGGACGCTGCTTCTTGTTCTTTTCTTTGTACAGAATTTTTTCGGTTAACCACCGGCTCAAAAATGCACTGCCGATACCTACAGCGGCACCAGCTAAAACATCGGTGGGATAATGTTGTCCTAAGTATAATCTTGAATAGCCTGCACTGGCCGCCCACAAATAAGCCGGCACTACTACATACCATTTTTTGAAGGTTAGCGATAAGGATGTCGCTGCCGCAAATGCATTGCTTGTGTGGCCGGAAGGAAAAGCCGAATCTCTTTCAAAATGATAATAGTTGATCAGGGCCGGGTATTCATTGTATGGCCGCTGGCGGGCAATGATCTTTTTTAAACCTTGCGTCAATATCACATTGGCAACAACCGATCCTGTAGCTTTCCATCCTTCTTTTTGCAGTTGTTTGTCCTTGGAAATGTAACCGGTTGCCAGCAGGCTGACAGGCGTTAATACCGTAACGGGGTAAACAGAATTGGTAACACCTTTCCACAAATCGGAGGTGGGCCGCTCGGGGTTAATACGATCCAGCAACCTGACTTCACCCGGTTGGGCCATTGAACTGAACGAAAGAGAAAAGCATGTTACCATCAGCAACATGCTTTTTGAAATGTTTTTCAGCTTCATATTTTACAGATTGGCCAGGCTTTCTTCCAGTGTTTTGATCTTTTCTTCGGCATCGGCTTTTTTCTTGCGTTCAGCGTCTACTACTTCGGGTTTTGCATTCTGTACAAAACGCTCATTGCTCAATTTCTTTTCTACCGAAGAAAGAAATCCTTTTTGGTAGTCCAGTTCTTTTTGCAGGCTTTCTTTTTGGGCGCCTGTATCCAGTTGCTGTTCTGTTTCAATGTACAACCTGGCACTGCCAACAACGGCCGTGATGGTATTGACAACACTTTCCTTTACGTAGTACACATGGTCTGCATTTACCTGCTTTTGCAAAATGCTTTCAATGGGTGTAAACTCGTTTGCGTTCCCCTGTACATGAAGCTTCACCGGGTCTTTCGGTTTAATGTTATTCTTAACCCTTGCATCCCTTACGGCGGTAATAATCTGTTTCAGCAGTTCTCCCTGTTGCAGCAGGCTATTGTCCGACCGGTTTTCAAACACGAATTGTTTAACGCAAAGGTCATCCTGCTGCTGCTTAAGCTGGTGGTAAATTTCTTCTGTAACAAAGGGCATGAAAGGATGCAGTAATTGCATGAGCTGCTCAAAGAAAGAGACCGTCTTTTGATAAACTGCCGGGTCTATTGGTTGTTCAAATCCGGGCTTGACCCATTCAAGGTACCAACTGCAGAAATCATCCCATATCAGTGAATAGATGGTTTTTAAGGCTTCGCTTAAACGGAAGCCTTTGTACATTTCTTCCACCTGTGCCCGTACTTCGTTCAAGCGGCTTTCGAACCATTCCACGGCAAAATTTGCCGATGGTTCATTGCCGGTTGCCGGTTGCCCCTCATCTTGTGCTTGCCGCAGGGCCCACATCTTCACCAGCTTCAGCGCATTCCAGATCTTGTTATTGAAGAAACGTCCCTGGTCGCAACTGCTGTCATCAAATAAAAGATCGTTGCCTGCGGGTGCAGAAATGAGAATACCAAAACGAACAGCATCCGCTCCAAACTGGTCAATCAGGTGGAGGAGGTCAGGAGAGTTGCCTA
>DASVSM010000453.1:0-3947 GCA_036388115.1 Flavisolibacter sp. | reverse complement strand
TTATAACTTTTTTCCTTGCCCTTAACCTATCTGCCGAGAACGGTTATGAGCTGTGGCTACGTTATAAATTGGTTGACAACGCACAGCTTTTACAGCTCTACAGGAGCAGCATTACAGCGGTACATGTGGCTGGCAATTCAGAAACGCTATCAGCCGCTTCAAGGGAACTGCAGCTGGGACTGGAAGGATTGCTGGGAAAGAAAACGCGTTTGGAAGCGAATGCCGGTAATGCAAGTCTCGTTGCTGGTACACCTAAAAGTTCTTCCATCATATCCAGCCTTTTGTTGAACGAAAAATTAGCATTAGTTGGTGATGAAGGCTTTGTAATTGTAACTGCAAAAGCCAATCAAAAAAATATAATTGCCATTGCTGCTAATTCAGATATTGCCGTGCTGTACGGCGTGTTTCACTTTTTGCGATTGTTGCAAACAGAACAAAATATACAACAACTTTCTATTGTAAATGCGCCGAAAATCAAACACCGGTTATTAAATCATTGGGATAATTTAAACCGCACGGTTGAACGCGGTTACGCCGGTTTTTCTATTTGGGACTGGCACAAGCTTCCCGATTACATCGATCAGCGTTATATTGATTATGCACGGGCAAATGCATCTATAGGTATAAACGGAGCCGTGGTTACCAATGTAAACGCAAATGCAATGGTACTAACCAAAGAGCTGTTGGTGAAAGCAGCAGCTTTGGCAAAAGTGTTTCGTCCATACGGCATTAAACTTTACCTCACTGCGCGGTTTAGCGCGCCAATAGAGATTGGTAAGTTAACAACGGCAGATCCTTTAAACGCTGAAGTGCAGCAATGGTGGAAGAATAAGATCGATGAAATTTATACTTACATCCCCGACTTCGGCGGGTTTCTGATAAAAGCAAATTCTGAAGGTCAGCCGGGTCCGCAGCAGTATAAACGAAACCATGCAGATGGCGCTAATATGTTTGCTGATGCACTGGCTCCACATGGTGGAATAGTGATGTGGCGGTCGTTTGTTTACAACAATGAAAGCCCGGAAGACAGGCTGAAACAACCCTATACAGAATTTACACCTTTGGATGGAAAGTTCAGGGAAAATGTAGCGGTGCAGGTTAAAAATGGTCCGCTCGATTTTCAACCGCGTGAGCCATTTTCGCCTTTGTTTGGAGCGATGAAAAAGACGCCTTTATTTATGGAATACCAGCTTACGCAGGAATATTTAGGCTACGCTACTCACCTCGTTTATATGGCTCCATTATTCAAGGAAGTGCTGAATGCAGACACTTATGCAAAAGGCAAAGGCTCAACATTAGCGAAAGTTATTGACGGTTCATTGGAAGGAAATAGGATGTCAGGAATGGCGGGAGTAGCGAATATTGGTAATGACATCAACTGGACGGGACATCCTTTCGGACAAGCGAATTGGTACACGCTCGGAAGACTAGCGTGGGACCATACTTTATCACCTGAACAAATTGCAAATGAATGGATAAAACAAACATTCGGTAACAATAAACAGTTGGTTGATACGGTAAGAAAAATAATGCTTGATTCAAGGGAAGCCGTGGTAAATTATATGACGCCTTTAGGTCTTCATCATATCATGGGTTATGGTCATCATTATGGACCTGCTCCCTGGTTTGACAAAGCTTCGCGTGCTGACTGGAACCCGGTGTATTTTCATAAGGCAGATGCTGCTGGAATTGGTTTTGACAGGACCCAAAAAGGAAGCAATTATTTGTCGCAATACGCATCAGAAATAAGAAAGCAATATGAAGATATAAATACTTGTCCCGAAGAATATTTGCTATGGTTCCATCATGTTTCGTGGAACCATACGATGAAATCGGGGCGAACATTATGGGAAGAAATGTGCTATAGATATAATACAGGAGTGGAGGCTGTAAAGGCGATGCAAAAGGAATGGAACAGCACTAAAAGTTTTGTTGATGCAGAGAGGTTTCAACAAGTGCGACAGTTACTGGCAATACAGGAAAAGGAAGCGGTTTGGTGGCGTAATTCGTGTCTTTTATATTTTCAAACTTTTTCAAAAATGGAAATACCGGCAGGATATGAAAAGCCTGATCAAACGCTGGAGTATTATAAAAGTTTAAGTTTTCCGTTGGCGCCGGGGAATTAGTCTGAAGCCCCAGCCCTAAAGGGAGAATTAGTCTGAACCAGGATTTGTGGGATTTTTGGGATTTATAGGATGACCATTGATTGAGTCAGGAACATGGGATAAATGGGTAACAACTCTTAAAACGTCGCGTCATTGTAAGGAGGAACGACGAAGCAATCTGATGTTTTTATATGAGACTCTTATTATTTGTAAAGCAGATTGCTTCGTCGTCGTCCCTCCTTCTCGCAATGACGAGCAGTGATTTTCAGTACAAGAGTGCGACGCAACGATGTTGATGGAAGAGTCTATGCCGGGATCATAAAAAAAGACAATAAAATAAGCGGTACGAATGCAGATAAAAACGGCGATTGTAACAGGAGGAGGTTCGGGGATTGGACTGGCTATTGCAGAAAAGTTTGTAGCCAATAACATACAAACGATTGTAGTCGGCAGAAGTCAAGAAAAACTGAAAGCGGCAAAAGAACAGCTTGGCGATCTCTGTACCGTTGTTGCTTTCGACCTCACAAACCTTGCTGGTATTCCCGGCTTGGTAGCTGATTTATACGAGCGTTTTGGCAGCATTGATACGTTGGTTAATAATGCCGGAATTAATATGAAAAAGGAATTTACAGAAGTGAGTGATGAGGACTTCCAACGCATCATGATGACCAATGTGACTTCGATTTTTTCGCTTTCGAGGGAAGTGGTGAAAAGAATGATGGAGAAAGGAAGTGGAAGTATCATTAACATCAGTTCTATGGCATCCCAATACGGTATTCCTAAGGTGATTGCTTACACCGCGTCGAAGTCTGCCATTGAAGGAATGACGAGGGCTATGGCAGTTGAACTTTCCCCAAAAGGCATCCGCGTTGATTGCATTGCGCCTGGTTTTATTGCCACCGAGATGAGTGCAAAAGCGCTCGAGAGCGACCCCGAAAGAAAAGGTAAAGCATTGGGCAGAACACCAATGGGTTACATGGGTGAACCGGGTGATATTGGTGATGCAGCCGTGTTTCTCGCTTCTGATTCTGCGAAATATATAACTGGTGTAGTACTTCCTGTTGATGGAGGAAATTCAATTGGTTTTTAAGCCCCAGCCCTAAAGGGAGAAGAGAGAATATGCGGAGCCCCGGCCCTAAAGGGAGAAGAGAGAATATGCGGAGATCATTATCTATAAAAAATTTTATTTTTCAAAATTTCCATTATGTTGAATTGCTTAAATATCAAATTCTCTGTTTCAATTTTGCTGACCGCTTCGGTAATATCTATGGGTTGCAGCAGCACAAAACCGGTCAATCAAAATAGCAGCAGTACTGCGCCGGTTACCGCATCAACGGGTACTTCCAAATATTTATCAAAACCGCTTGTTACGCACATTTATACGGCAGATCCATCAGCCCATGTTTTTAACGGAAGAATGTATGTGTACCCGTCGCACGATTATGAAGCGGGCGTTCCTGAAGACGATTTGGGCAGCCACTTTGCCATGCGCGATTTTCATGTGTTATCAATGGACGATATAAACGGCAAGGTTACTGACCATGGCGTTGCGCTCGACATTAAAGATATTCCGTGGGCGGGCAGGCAGTTATGGGCGCCCGATGCGGCATTCAAAAATGGTACTTATTACCTTTATTTTCCGGTTAAAGATAAAAGTGACATCTTCAGAATTGGGGTTGCTACCAGCACTTCACCTGCCGGTCCGTTCAAAGCAGAACCTGCGCCAATAACCGGAAGTTACAGTATTGATCCCGCTGTTTTTAAAGACGATGACGGCAGCCATTACATGTATCTGGGCGGCATTTGGGGCGGGCAATTGCAACGCTGGAAGACCGGAACCTA
>DASVSM010000452.1:0-1643 GCA_036388115.1 Flavisolibacter sp. | reverse complement strand
TTTATTATGGAATACATACTTGACACGCTTGAAGTTTACCAACTAGCAGAAAAGTTATCAGATCCAATCTGGAACCTTATTCAAAAATGGGATCCTTTCACAAAAGACACGATTGGAAAACAACTGGCAAGGGCAACTGATTCCATCTCTGCTAACATTGCTGAAGGCTACGGCAGGTATTATTATAAAGAAAGTAAGCAATTTTATTTCTATGCCAGAGGGTCAATCCAGGAAACCAAAGCATGGCTCTCCAAGTGCAAACGTAGAAACATTATTGAGGCAGAAGAAGCCGACGCTCTTATGAACGAAGCTGATATCCTTCTGCTTAAATTGAATGCTTATATAAAATTTATTTCCCGTTCTTCTAAACACAACTGCTTACTCAAAGCACCATCCCTCCCAAGTCCTGATTAACCCAATAACCCAATTAACCAATTAATCAAAAATGGCAGGCAGAAAAATAAATCCTTTTTCCAAATCAAATCCCGACACGGGTTTTGGTACACAGGCCACCAATATCGGCGGAAGGTTTGTGAATAAAGACGGGTCGTTCAATTTAAAAAAACAAGGGCTGTCATTTTTGAAACGGGCCAGTTTTTATTCGTACCTGCTGGAAATTTCATGGGTAAAATTCTTGGGCATTATCATTCTTTTTTACCTGCTCATCAATGTCATTTACACCTCTGCTTATCTTCTGATCGGGCACCACCAGTTGCAAGGGTTTTTATCAACCACTGAGTGGGGCAAAATGAAAGAAGTGTTTTATTTCAGCACCCAAACATTTACTACGGTGGGCTATGGACGCATCAATCCTGTAAGCGATGGTGCTGATATTATTGCGTCGATTGAAACTATGTCCGGATGGTTATTTTTTGCTATTGTAACGGGCTTGTTGTACGGGCGGTTTACCCGGCCGAAAGCCTACATTGCGTTTAGTGAGAATGCGCTGATCAGCCCTTATAAAAATACCATGGCGCTGATGTTTCGGATGGTGCCTTATAAAAGCCTGCACCACCTGTCCGATGTAAAAGTAGTGGTGAACCTTTCCTTGCAGTTGATGGAAAACGGGAAAGCAGAATATCATTTCTACCAGCTTTCGCTTGAACGATCACGCATTGATATGTTTAACATGAACTGGACGGTTGTACATCCTATTACGGAGGACAGCCCGCTGCTGAATTTTACAAAAGCAGACCTTGATAACAGCGATGCGGAAATGCTGGTGCAGGTCACCGGCTTCGATCCCATCTTCTCCAATATGGTGATGGCACGAAGTTCCTATACGTATAAAGAATTTATCTGGGGAGCAAGGTTTAAACCAATGTACCACGAGTCGGAAGACGGGGCGACCACGATATTGGACCTGGACAAACTGCACGAATACGACAAGGTAGCCATAGAGCTTCCTGCAATAGTTGGTATGAAAACAGAATCGGCATGAATGTAACAGACTACGAACAGCAGGTGCTTGTGGAGTTAAAGCAGTGGCAAAAGAAAATGCAGAGCAAACCGTCTTTGCTGAACAGGCTTTCCAAAAGCGTACAGGTAAAGATCAACAGTTACATCCCCGAAAAAGTACATAAGGTCATTACTACTACGCTCCGGCAAATGATCAAAGGCGTTTTGTTTGGCGCAAAATTCAC
>DASVSM010000451.1:0-2686 GCA_036388115.1 Flavisolibacter sp. | reverse complement strand
AGCAGCAACAACAAGGTGCTGCCGTACTGCGCACTTTGTCAACATTCATCCAATACAACAATACCATCTATCATCTCATTGGTGTATCATCTTCTACCGATTACAATGCGTATGGCAATGTATTCCTCAACACCATGCAGGGGTTTCGCACATTAACCGAAGCATCAAAGATCAATCGCAAGCCCGAAAGGATTCGGTTGCGTACAACCTCACAGGCAGCAACGCTGGACCAGGTTTTGCGCGGCTATAATATTCCTGCAGCTAGGTTAGAAGAATTTGCTATTTTAAATGGCATGAATTTAACCGACCGTGTTCCCGCAGGAACAATGATTAAAACGTTCGGTCAATAATCGTTTTTGGAACTTATTCGAAATGCATTTAGTGCAAAATGGCTTACGAATTTAAAAAGTAAGATCACCGAAATGAACGGCACTGACTGCAATAGGTAACACTTGCTATTACTAGAAATAATATAAAAAAGGCCGGTTTCTCAACCAGCCTTTTTTATATTTAATGAGCTCATTTAATTTTTGACCAGCTTGAACATGCTTGTTTTATCTAAAGTTGTTACCTGTAAAACATAGTTTCCTTTTACAAAATTCTTTCCAAAGCTAAGCTGGTCTCTTCCCTGTCCTTTTTCAATCGTTCTGCCCACAAAATCCATTACCCGATAGGTAAAGACCCCTTTTTGATAAAAGGTGAAGCTGGCTGCGGAGGGGTTGGGATATACAGAAGCGTCCGCAGCATAAAATTCCTCTTCCATTTGCAGGCCAGGTGCCCTTGCAGACACAGCAGTGTTTAATTGTTGAAAACTGAAACTCTGGTTAGTTTGTCCGCTGCAGGTCCATTGGTTAATAGCCGCACCATCCGCCGTGGAAGCACTCACTACATCCACACACTTGCTGCTGTTTACATTAACAATCCGGTAATAGCCCGAACCAACACTTTCAATTCTCCACCGCTGGTTGTTGCCACCGCCGTATGTCCACTGGTTAATATCGGCGCCATCGGCCGTAGAAGAACCGGAAACATCCAGTGACTTGTTGCTGTTTACATTCCGGATAGAATAAACGCCACTGCCCAGGCTCTGAACAAACCACTGTTGATTATTGCCGCCGCTATATGTCCATTGCGCTACATTGGCACCATCGGCTGTAGACGAGTTTAAAACATCAAGTGATTTACCACTATGCCTTGCCGTAATGCGATAGGTGCCGTTAGCAATAGCACCAGTGGAAGGAGGCGGGGTGGTTGAAAATACAGAGGCGGTGGCAGCTGTTTTGGTGCCGCCCGAACCATTAACAATGGTGTTGCCCCAACCGGTTAAGCTGGTGCCTGCCCAGTCGTTGCTCATATCAAGATAACCTACGCTGGGCCCATTACCTTTCCACGACCAGGCCAGCCAGCCTATGCCGTTGGAATTGGCCGTGCTGATAACCTGTGCTTCATTAATATCGCAGCTACCATCGCTGGCATGCTGAAAGCCAAACTCGCCTACAATCACCGGAATGCCGGCATTTTTCACGCCGGGTAACAAGCTGATGGGGGAGCTGCCGCCCACCCGCCACTCGCAATAAAGGTGCAGCGAAAACAGAAGGTTATGCTGCGGGTCGTGCGCCTGCAAATCATCCGCATAGGCTAAAAGCGTCTGCGTTTTGTTATCCTGGCCATAGCCGGGGGCATCTACCACCAGCGTAGTTCTTATGCCTGCATTACGTATGGTAGTAATTGCCGTTCTGTAAGCATCCCGCCAGGTAACCCTCGAAGGAGTTCCGGTGGCATTGGCACTCATGTACCAATCGCCCCATTCGTTGGCAATGTTTATGAGTATATACCTGGCAATATCACTGCGGGTCAGATAAGAAGCTTTGGATGCCCAAAACTGCGCCATTTGATTTAAGGTGCTGGGTGAGTTGTTGCCCGTAGCGCTGTGCAGTTCCACCATCGGTACTATTCTGTTAGCAATGCAATTTGCAACCGTTGTTTGCCAGGAAGCATCGGAAGAGGTAGTAGATACCACGATGCGCAAACAATTAGCACCTGTTCGGTTCTTCATATTGGTGATGTTGCTGTTTACATCATTAACAAACCAGGCGGTGGGTACGTTAAAGCCTTTCATGATAAAGTTATTCCCGTTGGCATCCAGCAGCCGGTTACCGGATACTTTAAATCCCTGCGCAACAGCAATAAACGGGCTCAGACAAAAGGCACAAAAAGCAAGCAGGAGCCCTTTTTTTAACACCCGACAAAAAGAAGTTATGGTTTGAAAGGTGAAAGGGGTGAAAGCGTTTTGCTTTCTTAAATTGGTTGGGGCAATGCCACCGGTAAGAGGTAGAGTTTTCGTTTGCATATAGACAAGTTAAGAGTTAGACAGATCGAAGAAATTCATGGAGATGCAGCAGGCGAGAACAGGAAAATCCAGGGTTTGCCTTCTTGCATAAAACAGGCAAACCGAACAGAATCCAATGAATGGAAATCATAGCACCTGCCTGCATCTTTTCCTGTATCCTAAGGTGGTAAGCTAAATATCCAATTCATTTTTATCTTGGTTTTTGGTAGTAGTAAGCTACATCAAAAGCATTTTGCAGATTTATTTGGACTTGAAAATGATTAGAAAAGGATAAGAAAGTACCACGGTGGTGTGAGCGGATATTGGTGCATCAGGATTTTCTTTTCCGTTAGTTGA
>DASVSM010000450.1:0-1700 GCA_036388115.1 Flavisolibacter sp. | reverse complement strand
CAGGATATTCTGCAGGCATTGGATAAGCTATAAATATCTTTTGATGGAAAGTATTAGCTGACAAGATCTGACAGCAAGCAGTTTGCACTGCAATTGCTAATTGTTCATTGCTTATTGTCTATCGCTCATCGCACCTCGCTCATTTTTCGTCCATCCATTCCGCCAGCTTTTTCAAAAACAGTCCGTATTCAGTAACAAAATTATCACCCCTTGTAAATGCATTCAGCCTTGCCGTCAGGGCCTGATCCAGCAGACCATAAGCCTGTTGCGCATCCTGCTCATTAAAAAACAAGCGTTTGAAATCGGGGCTCATTTGCGATTTCATTCCCATGGCATGCTGGTAGTAATGAAAAGGCAGGGGTACTCTTGCGGGAGAAAAATAAATAGATTCTTTGCCAATTAACCGGAAATAGTCGCCATAATAATTCAACATACTTGCCAAGCGCTTTTGGATAGCGGCAAGCGATTCCGAAGTTGCCGGCTTCTTCCGCCAATTGTTAGCGGCTGATGCAAAAAGGGCAGCTCCATTTTCTTCATCAATCTTTTTTAAATGCCACACAAGCCGTATTTTCTCTCCGCCCAAGGGCACATATTGCGTGAGCCGTAAAGTATCGTTTTCCAGGCTGGTAAAACTCGCGTTAAAAGGATTAAAGCCTCTCCCACCCTCCCGGATCTTTAAAAGGCTGTCATCACCGTATGTCCATTTTGCCCCACCAGTGCCAGTACTGTCTATTTCACTGAAATTGCCATCGCTTTCCAGTGTTATTAGTTTCAATCCATAAAGGGTAACCAACGAATCTTGGTGTTTTCCATATATTTCCCTTTCTCTATAGGTCTTCAGCCGATGTTCCGGATAAAGTATCAGCCAGTTACCGGTTAGTGATTCATTTACAGCAATATTTGATTTACAGGAAAAAAATACAGCAGCGACAAAAGCAGTAAGGAAAAACGAGTGGATACGCATGTTCTGGTTGTTTGCGTTGCGAGTTTACAATAAGTTACGCAGGTAAAGAAAAACAATACAATAAGCGCTCATAACAACAGGCATAAAGAAGTCAAAATTCAAAAGGAGAAGAGGCGCCTTTTAACTTACAGGCACCTTTTAAACTTTCGCTTTTACGTTTGACCTGCTTTGCTGCAGCCTTTCCCGAGACAGTTTTTTACTGACCATTGTGAGAGACGTTCGATGGCATTAAATAACTAGTATTGCATCTTTATCGAACTTTCCTGTCATGAAGATTTCATTCTGGTCCGTTGGCAAGGCAAACGAAGGATATGTGAAAGAAGGCATCGACGATTTTACCAAACGCATTTCCAAATATTATCCTGTGCAATGGAACATTATCCCGGTGCCAAAAAATGCAGGTATGTTGCCGGAAACCGACCTGAAAAAAAGAGAAGCGGAAACGATTCTTGGCTTGTTAAAAGAAGAGGATTACCTCATTGCATTAGACGAACGGGGAAAAGAATTTACCTCCGAAGGATTATCCCAATTCATTCAGCAAAGAGCCAACGAAAGCCGAAAGCAGATTGTGTTTTTGATTGGTGGTGCATTTGGGTTGGATGAAAAAGTGTTGAAAGCAGCAAAAGCAAAATGGTCGCTATCGCAGCTTACGTTTCCTCACCAGTTGGTACGTTTGATTTTAGCTGAACAGGTTTACCGGGCCTGCACTATTTTGCAAAACGAAAAATACCATCAC
>DASVSM010000449.1:0-3564 GCA_036388115.1 Flavisolibacter sp. | reverse complement strand
GATGACCTGAAAGAGGTGTGGCAATTAATGCAGAATAAACGGGTATGGGTGTACGATGGCGAGCTGCAGCAGGTAACTGATGATAACAGGGAAGGCCTCTTTGCCTTCTTACAAAAACAGAGCTTTTCCCTTTTCCCTTTTCATGTTGTTACAAGGCCGCAACAGTCCTTGGTGGTAAGTAAATCAGGCAGCTATTCTCCCTCCATCGCCGACCTGGAAGGAAGCCCGTTTTTAAATAGCCTGGAGAGAGGTGTTTCCGGTGCGGCCCGTATTCGTCTTTTTCATCTTGGCAGCGAGATATCTCCTTACATCCGTTCGTTAAAAGAGCGGCGCTATTTTGATTTTGAGAACGGAGAACATGGCCTGCTTCAATTCCTGCTAACAAAAAATGTTTTTGTGCACGATATTGAAACCGATAACGAGGTCATTGTCCATAGTGCCGATGTTGTGATCACTAAGCAACCGGGTGAAACGTCAACCGGTGCGCCGGATCATCTGCAGCGGCTGTTTGCCTACAATCACATTCTGCAACAATTAGGAAAAAGAGATTCGCTTACAGTTGACAGTACAGCGCTTGTGAAAGAAGCGGAAGAGGCGTATGTGGTATCGCCTGTTTCAAGTCTTGTTGTGCTAGAGACACAGGCGGACTATGACCGTTTTGGAATTAAAGACAGTCAGAACAGCTTGAAAAATGCTTCACTAAAAAACAACGGCGCCGTGCCTGAGCCGGGCGAATGGGCGATCATCATTTTGGCAGGCGCAGCCTTTTTGTTCTTTGCTCACAAAAACAAACTGATATAGCATGCTGGTACTACCATCAGTGTTGAATCGAGCTGTTTTTATTGAACGGGGAAGCCGGGCCCTTTACCCTGCTTTGCTGCTCCTTTTTAGCTTCTTCTTTTTAGGCGATTACCTGAAAGGAACAACCTCCATTTTACTGGCGGGTTGTGCAGCCATTACATTCAGCACAAGGAAAGAAAACGTAAACAGTCGGTACAGGTTCGCGATAGTTACACTGGTGTTGCTGGCATTTACGTGGCTGGTGCCGGTTAAAACATTGTTGTACCTGGCCACAGGCTTTGCCTTCTTTTACTGGGTGGAAACACGGTCGGTTCGGGTGCCTTTCCTGGGCGTTGTTGCCCTTCTTTTGTCATCACCGGCTTTTCAGTATGCCAGTCGCGTCTTTAGCTTTCCCATCCGGCTTCAGTTAACAAAAATTGTCGGTGCTTTATTTTCCGCAGTAGCATCAAATATTGAGCTAAGAGGCAATACTATTCTTTACGAAGGCCGTGAGTTTGCGGTTGACCCGGCCTGCGCCGGAATACACATGCTTGCAATTTCTATTCTGCTGGGCATTTCCTTATTGGGATTGCTGCAACGGAAAGCTGGTAAAACAATTAATTGGAAGGCGGCAGTGCTATACCTGCTGTTGCTATTGGTGCTGAACCTTATTGCCAATGTGTTGCGCATTTTTTTACTGGTGCAATTTGCTGTGCCCCCGGAAGCGGTCATGCACGATGTTATTGGCCTTTTGTGTTTGCTGCTGTATGTCTGCCTGCCGGCCTGCTACCTGGCGCGGTTCCTTGTGGCAAGAGCAACGGCTGATACAGTAGGGAATATGGCAGCAAAAAGATCATCACGCCTGTTGCTATGGCTGTTGCCTCTTGCCCTGCTGTTTGTTGGGCAACGGGTGGTGACTAGTGATACCTATGCAAAGTTTGAAACTAATTATGCGCAGGCAATCAGCGGCTATAAATCGTCGGTTTTTGCGCCGGGCATACTAAAGCTGGAGAACTGCCAATCGCTTGTTTATGTAAAGTTTATCCGCGGCTTTTACGACACCGAACACAATCCCTCCATGTGCTGGAAGGGTAGCGGCTACACGTTCAAAGAAATGACGAAGCAATCGGTTAAAGGACGTGAAGTGTATGCCGCCCTACTTTGCAAAGGCACTGAAAAATTATACACCGCCTGGTGGTATGGTAACAGCCGGTATTCAACAACCTCACAATGGGAATGGCGGTGGAACATGCTGAAGCAAAATGAAAGCTATGCCGTGATCAATGTGACGGCAGCTTCGGAGATTGCCTTGTCTGTTGAGATCAATAAATTAATGTACACGAACAATTTATTGCCTCTTTTCAAAAAAGAAGGAATCAAATAGAATGATAACAAAAACAATTGTCGCCAAAGCACAGGAAAGAAAACCAATCAAACGATTTTCCTGGAAAGAAAGGGGTGCCAGCTTCCGTTATGCCTATCATGGGATTGATACTTTATTCCGTACCGAACACAATGCATGGATCCATAGCGGTTTTACCATTGCTGCACTTCTTCTTTCCCTCCTTTTAAAAATCAATAAAACAGAAGGCCTGGTATTGATACTCGCCATTTCTTTTGTTTGGACAATGGAGATCATCAACACGGCCATCGAAAAAATGGCGGACTTTATTTCAACCGAAAAACACCCACAGATAAAACTCGTAAAAGACCTCGCTGCTGCTGCAGTGCTGGTATCGGCCGTTGCTGCCTTACTGATCGGTACAATCATTTTTCTACCTAAACTCTTACTGTATGTTTAAACAACTTCAAGACAATTTTTTACTCAGGCTCTATTTGGCCAAAAGTGAACTGGAAAGATTGCTGATGCTTTCCTGCCTGTTTAGTATTGGCCTTACGGCCGTACGTATTTTGTACACCGATGACTGGCGCTTCATTGGCTTAAGCTGGAATTTGTTCCTTGCCCTCATTCCTTACCTCATCACCCGGTTTGCCATTCGAACCCCTGCGTGGATTGAAACAAAATGGAAATTTGCGGTTGTTTTTGTTAGCTGGCTGCTGTTTCTTCCTAATTCATTTTACATCATCACCGATTTGTTTCACCTGGAGATCAGCCACCACATCCCGCTTTGGTTTGACCTTGCACTGATCTTTTCATTTGCATGGAACGGAATATTGCTTGGCGTGGTTTCGGTGCGGCAAATGGAAAAAATGCTGCAGCTTCATTTTCCTTCTGTTCGGGAGTGGCAATTTATTTATCCCCTGATGCTGATGAATGCTTTTGGGATATATATTGGCCGATACCTGCGCTATAATAGCTGGGACGTGATTGCCAATCCATTTCAGTTGTTGCAGGATATTATTTACCTGCTTATTCACCCGGTGCGCTACCGTTTCGACTGGAGCATGATTTTGTGTTACTCTGTTTTTATGACGCTGATCTATCTTGCGGTGAAGCGGATGAGTAAGGCGCTATGGTAGACATCGTATTCAAGATGGAAGTAGTGATTCATTTGAATTCGACAATCAAATTCCTTATCGTTTCGAGTCCGCTGTTTAAATAAGAGGGCACCTTACCTGCCTAAAAAAAAAGAGACGCAATCGCGTCTCTTTTTGATGGATGACACTGTCAATTTATTACCTGCTACCCAACGCAAACTTCACACCCACATTGATGGTTACGTGTGCAGGAATAACGTTTTCAACGTAGGCATTGTTAACCTGGTTGGCGGGAAATGAATAACCGGCTTCGGCAAAAATAGAAGGCATTCCTACCTTGTACTC
>DASVSM010000448.1:0-3039 GCA_036388115.1 Flavisolibacter sp. | reverse complement strand
GTTTGTGCCTGCATC
This sequence comes from Flavisolibacter sp., assembly GCA_036388115.1. Classification (GTDB taxonomy): domain Bacteria; phylum Bacteroidota; class Bacteroidia; order Chitinophagales; family Chitinophagaceae; genus Flavisolibacter. The sequence goes on along the minus strand of DASVSM010000448.1, from coordinate 3,024 downwards.
TAGAAACTCTCCGCCAACGCGGTTGAATCCATTTGGTAGAAAGGTATACACGCTGTTTAAAAACTGTTTGGCTAGTACGCCATTCACATCGTTCTTATCCCAGATAAGATCAGGGGTAATCAATTCGATTGGTACTGTTTCCGGATCCTTTTTACACGAAGGAGCCATCATCCAGAGAAAAAGAAGGATAGAGATATGTATAATCGTTTTTTTCATTTTTTAAATTTTAAAATTTAAGTGTAGCGCCAAAGTTGAACAGGCGTTGAATGGGGTACGATCCATTGTACACTTCGGGGTCTATTCCTTTCACTTTGGTGGATGTTAACACATTCAGTCCATTGGCAAAAATGCGCACGGTGGAAAGCTTCACTCTTTTTAAAACACTAATGGGAAGAGTGTAGCCTATTTCAATATTCTTTAAGCGTACATAATCGCCGGAACGCACCCAGTAAGAAGAGAATTCTCTATTATTGGAATTGTTGCCGATACTAAGCCTGGGATAAGAGGCGTCTGTGTTTGAAGGCGTCCACCTGTCCAGATGTTCCTCGTAAGCCTGTCCCAATCCTCCGTTCTGAAATTCGTAGAAACGGTTGCCATTTAAAAAGATGTTGCGGTTCATAACACCTTGTATCAGGGCGCTGAAATCAAAGGATTTAAAATTAAAACCAAGGGTAGCGCCATACACGGTGAGGGGTTTATCAGTGCCAATGGCCGTTACATCAAGCTGGTTGATTTCACCGTCGCTATTTAGATCCTTGTATTTTATATCACCGGGCTGGGTTGGAATATTGTTTCTATAAGTGGGGCTGGCAGCAATTTCTGCCGCTGATTGAAAAAGTCCCTCCGCTACCAGGCCAAACGGCCTTCCCACCATTTCTCCTGTGCGCCGCATGTAAGCATAAGGTTGCGTTACTTCATCCGTATAAACTACCTCTGAATTTTGAACGCTTGCATTTGCTGCTATGAAGTAATGGAACTTGTTTACACTGTGTGACCACGACAATTGAAAGTCCATGCCTTTGTACCGGTTGATACCGATGTTTTCATTTGGAAAACCAGCTCCTAAAAGGCTCGTGTTTCTGCCTCTTTGAATCAGGAGGTCATAAAACTTGTTGTTGTAATATTCAATTGTAAAACCAAGCCTGTCTTTTAAAATGGAGCCTTGCAGGCCAACATTGAACTTGTTTGCTTTCTCCCAGGTAATTTCAGGATAGGCAAGCGTTCCTTGTATAATGCTGTTTTGGCCTGTAGCTGAGGTACCAAAGATTGGCTGTGTAAAGCCAGGATACCGTTGGATATAGGTGAAATAGCCTGGATTATCGTTACCTAATTTACCATAAGAAGCGTATAGTTTCAGGTGGCTTAACCAAGTTAAATTGCTTGCGAAGCTTTCGCTTGTCAAATTCCAGGCAGCTCCCACAGAAGGGAAGAAACCAAATTTAGTATCGCCACCGGGGTACCTGTTAGAACCATTGAGCGCATAAGCGGCTTCAAACACATACTTTCCATTGTAATTATAAGACACTTTACCCGAAGTTCCGGCGATAGTATAAGGAAGGTCACTGTTGTTGAAAGACTGATCCCGGTTAGCCATCAATAACACATCCACACCATGCGTTTGATTGAATGTGTGTGCATAACCTGCAGAAAGTTCGGTATAGTTGGAACGGCCCTGGCTGGCGATGCCGTTGGTATTAATCTGGTCAATTTTTACGCCGTAAGGATTCAGGTTCTGGCCCGATGCCGTATACGCAATGAAACCCTTGATACGAGTGATGTTTTCTTGCAGGTTTGAGGAGTAGGATACTCTTCCTTTTACCCATAAACCCGGTAACAATTCATCCAGCGTCCTTCTCAAAAAGAAATCGGCCAAGATGTCTCTGCGATAGCTTTGAAGATAGCCCGAACCCGTAGTTAAACCCTGAAGATTGGAAGCCTGACGCAGTGCTGTATTAGTAAAATTAGGGATGGTATAATCCTGATTGGCGCCGAGACTATTGTCGCGGTTGTAAACAGGATACGCATTATTTGGGGTTGACAAGATGGTGGAGAAAACGCTGCCTGCGCCGCCAGCGGCATTTGTACCGGTGACCACTCCAGCAGGGTCGTTTCCGTTAATAATACGTCCCAACAGGGCAATACCTCCTGAAAGTTTGGGTGTTATGTTTATTTCAATATTGGTACGGGCCAGATAGCCTTTCAGCGTGGTGTTAGTGCTGTAATTATTGGCGGGATCTTCTTTAAAAAGTCCGTCTTGCCTGAAGTGTTCCAGCGCAACAAAAAAGCGTGTAAAGTTATTTCCGCCGCTTGCGTTAAAGCTGTACCGGTTAAACATCGAGGATTTGCGTAAAAGCTGCGATTGCCAATCCACATTGGGAAAGCCGAAAGGGTCGGTGCCGCTTTGATAGCCAGCCAACATTGAATCGGAGTAGCGAAGGCGGGACAGCGATGGTCCCAGGTCAGGCCGTACTCTTACATCATTTGCAACGGCTTCATTCCGTAAAAGAGCATAATCATAAGCACCCAGAGGGTTCGGCTGATTCAGCGGTTGCTGAATGGCTGATTGAACCGTAAAAGAAATGCCTTGCTTACCGGAACTACCCCTGCGGGTTGTAATTAAAATGGCACCGTTGGCCCCTCTTACACCAAGCATGGCAGTTGATATGGCATCTTTCAACACCGTGACAGATTCAATCTCTTCAAGATCGAGTGTAGTAAGGTTTCTAGCAACACCATCGATCATAACAAGGGGTGAGCGGCCGTGTAAAGAAAGGTTTACGCCGTCCGATCCGGGTTCACCCGAAAACTGTTCAGTATAAATCCCCGCAAGCCTGCCTGTCAGTGCGTTTAGCACATTGGTTACCGGGGATTTTATTAAATCCCTGTTGTACACTACATCGGTAGAAGCTGCGGTGAGCCTGGAAGGAGACGTATAATAAGGGAAACGTACTTCCCTGTTTCTTACAGAATCAGGAGAAATACGAACGGCTGAATCCACTGAAGGATTGCCTTGTGCCCATCCAG
>DASVSM010000447.1:0-2001 GCA_036388115.1 Flavisolibacter sp. | reverse complement strand
CTTCCGTAATGAGTTGTTCCAGATTGGTGGGAACCGTTTATTACGTGGATTTGATGAAGAAAGCCAGTTTGTGTCCCAATATGGGGTTGGAACGGTTGAATTCCGTTTGCTGACCGGCTTGAATTCCAATTTTTTTACCTTTATCGATGGCGGCTGGGGCAAGTATCCACTGGATAAGGTTCAATCGCATACATATTTCAGTACTGGTGCCGGCCTTTCTTTTCAAACAAAAGCCGGGCTGCTGAACGTAACCTACGCGGTAGGAAAAAGGGATGATGTGGAGTTTAACCTGCGCCAGTCAAAAATCCATATTGGTTTTGTGTCTTTTTTCTGATGCTATGCGGGAGAACCTATTTTTGCGGCCTGTGCGAACTTTTCTGATGATATTACTGCTGGGATTGGGTGCAATAAGTTTTAGTCAATCGGCGACCGATACGTTGAGGGCTGTAGACTCTCTTTCAACTATTGACACCGCCAAAGTAGATACGAGTGTGACAGCGCCAGTTATCAAAAGGGATAGTGTTAAGATTACGCTTCACTACCCTTTTACCTCAGACTCGTTCCTTTACCAAAAGCGGCTTTTCTTCCGTTTTACAAACCCGATCCGTTACACAATTGCGGAAAAACCATGGAGTGGAAAAGATGTCATTTTTTATTCTGTCCTTGCTTTATTGATTGTATTTGCGCTCATTAAGAACAGCTTTCGGCGCTATTTAGCTGATCTTTTTAGCAGCTATTTCAGAACGACGGTCCGCCAGCGGCAGATCAAGGAACAGCTTCTCCAAAGCCCATTGCCATCTCTGTTGTTCAATATATTTTTTGTTCTAAGCACGGCCGTCTTTTTAAGCCTGCTGTTTCAGCATTTCCAGCTAGGCAATGTTTACCCATTTTGGATGCTGACCGGCTATTGCGCTATTGCACTGATTCTGATATATGCCGGGAAATACATCACGTTGAAATTTTTCGGGTGGGTATTCCAGCTTACGGAGGTTACAGAGACCTATATTTTTGTTGTGTTCTCCACCAATAAGATCATGGGTGTGTCGCTTCTTCCGTTCACTATTCTTGTTGCTTTCACCTACGGGGCAGTTAACGCTGCTGCGGTTACACTCAGTCTGGTGGTCATTGCAGGGCTGTTTGCTTACCGGTATTTTCTCTCTTACGTCTCAGTAAATCACATGGTACGCATCAACTTCTTTCATTTTTTGGTGTACCTGGCCGCCTTTGAAATCCTTCCTCTCTTGCTGATTAACAAACTGTTGTTCAGTTTTCTTCAGGAAATATCTTAAATTTGCATAACGTTAGCCGAACCGCACCATGGTAAAACACACAGGGGTCAAGGCCGAGACAAAGGCCAAAAGCAAAAAAAAAGTACTCATTACACAGCCGAGACCCGAAAGCGACAAGTCGCCGTATTTCGAGTTGGAAAGGAAATATGATGTAGAATTGGATTTTCACCCCTTCATACGGTTGGAAGGCATCCCTGCAAAAGATTTTCGCAAGCAAAAAATTGATATCGCTGCTCATTCGGCTGTCATCCTGACAAGCCGCAATGCGATTGATCACTTTTTCCGCGTATGCGAGGAAATGAAGGTAGCCGTATCCCAGGATACAAAGTACTTCTGTATTACAGAGGCAGTTGCGCTTTATCTTCAAAAATTTATTCTCTACCGTAAACGCAAAGTTTTTTATGGTGCCGACGGCAGCAATAAGAGCTTGTTTGATGTGATCAACAAACATAAGAGCAATGAAAGGTTTCTTTATGTATGCTCTGAAAACCAACAGGATAGTGAGATTACCGGCTGGCTTAAAACCAATCAATGCGATTTTTCTCTTGCCTTTATGTACCGCACTGCCAGTAATGATGTGAAAGAAATTTTGACAAAGACAGAATATGATGTGATTTGTTTCTTTACACCAAGCGGCGTGAAAAGCCTGTTCGACAACGTTCCCGCCTTTCAGCAAAATGGAACTGTCATTGGCGCATTTGGGGGCAATACA
>DASVSM010000446.1:0-2863 GCA_036388115.1 Flavisolibacter sp. | reverse complement strand
TCCTTTGATTGCAGCACCACTTTGTGCATTTGCCATTTGGCATTTGGAATTTGTTATTTGGAATTTATGAACCCACTGGTATAATTTTTACAATATTACAGTGCCTGTTGTTACAGGTAACCGTTCATTCATTTATATATGATAGCATTTGATGAGGAAGAAAAGAAGGTTATAGAAACCAATAAGTCGGCTCAGCCGATGGAGCCTCATAAAATTGATCATAAGATCAACCGGTACTTCTTCCTGGCCATCATCATTGTTTTTGCGTTTCTTTTATATTATAGCCTTTCGCAATTTTTTACTGCTTTTTTAGGCGCTGTGGTATTTTATGTGCTCAGCAAAAAACGCATGGACAAGCTTATTAAAAGCGGGTGGAGAAAGCCAACTGCTGCAGCACTAATTATTATTATCTCGTTAATCATTATAATGGTGCCGATTATTTTTGTTGGCGCACTGCTGTATAACAAAGGCAAGTATTACCTGGCTAATCCCGATATGCTCGTTGAAAGCCTTAGGAAAGTAAGAGAGCAGATACACGATAACTATGGCATAACGGTCCTCTCCGACCAAAACATTGCCAACGTAAAAACATACGCCACTAACGCAATTTCCGGCCTGCTAAACGAGAGCCTTACTTTTTTTGGCAGCATCACCATGCTGTATTTCTTTTTATATTTTATGCTAACCAGCATCAACCGCATGGAGGCTGCCATTGTTTTCTTTCTTCCCTTCAAGCGAAATAAAATAGAACTGTTCGGCAAGGAGTTGGTTGCACAAACGTTTAGTAACGCCTTAGGTGTACCTGCCATAGCAGTGGCGCAAGGCCTCATTGGTTATATCGGGTATTCTATTGCCGGCGTTCCTGAAGCTGGCTTTTGGGCGGTCATTACCGCATTTGCTTCTGTTATACCAGTGGTGGGTACAGGCCTGGTTTGGGTGCCGGCTATGGTGTATTTATTTGTTATACACCATACGTGGCAAGGGGCTTTTTTAGGTGGCTGGGGCCTCCTCGTTTTAGGAACTACAGATAATGTTGTTCGCTTTATGCTGGCAAAAAAGATGGCAGATGTACATCCCATCGTAACGGTGCTGGGCGTGATAATGGGTCTAAAGTATTTCGGTTTAACCGGCCTCGTTTTCGGACCGGTGCTCATCTCCTATTTCATCATCCTGCTTAAGATATACTACCTCGAGTACCAGAGCGGTGTGCCTGTCATCAAAAAGAAAAAGAATATACCCATTCGGTTTAACTTGCCATTTTTAGGTCATCAACACAAACGAAAAAAGGCGCCCACGTATGCAAGTAATAGAAGTCACGAACAGATCAGCAGCTAATGATTTTCTGAAGGTGAATGTTTTGATGAACGCAAATAATCCTAAATATATACGCCCGTTAGATAATGAAGTGAACGATGTTTTTGACCCTCAAAAAAATAAAGCCTTTAAATACGGAACTGCTACCCGTTGGGTTTTAAAGAGCGATAATGGGCAGCTACTCGGCCGCATAGCTGCATTCGTTAGTTCTAAATACATTAATAAAGGAGACACTTTTCCTGTAGGCGCCTGTGGCTTTTTTGATTGTGGTGATGACCAGCAAGCAGCTAACATTTTATTCGATACTGCAAAGCAGTGGCTTCAGCAAAACGGTATGGAAGCCATGGACGGCCCCGTAAACTTTGGTGAGCGGGATAAATGGTGGGGCTTAATGGTGGAAGGCTTTGAGGAAGAACCCATGTATGGCATTTCGTATAACCCGGCCTACTACGAAAAGTTGTTTGAAGGTTACGGCTTTCAGAATTATTACAACCAGTATTACTACACCCTCGCTGCACATGGTACACTGGGTGAAAAATATGCAGAACGCCACGCAAAGTTTGCATCAAAGCCGGATTACAAAGCCATACATGTAGACAAGAAAAACCTGAAGAAATTTGCGAAAGATTTTTCGACAGTTTATAACGCCGCATGGGCGCAGCACAACGAAGGGAAAGAAATAAGTTACGAGCAGGCACTTAAGCTATTCAACAAAATGAAGCCCATTATGGATGAATTGCTGGTGTGGTTTGCCTACTACAAAGATGAACCCATTGGCATGTGGCTAAATATTCCTGACCTTAATCAATACTTTAAATACTTCAACGGAAAGTTTGGATGGTGGGAAAAATTGCGCTTGCTGATGATGCAAAAAACAAGACCGAGCCGTAAAATAAATGGTGTTGCCTTTGGCATTGTCCCAAAATTCCAGGCTTTAGGTATTGACACATTTATGATTTATTCCGGCGCACTTGCCGTTCGCAGGCAAGGTATTTACGAGTTAATTGAAATGGGATGGGCTGGCGATTGGAACCCCAGAATGGTAGGCATTTACAAAGCCATCGGCGGAACCCAAAGCAGGCGAATGGTTACCTATCGGTATAACTTCGACAGGAGCAGAAACTTTGAAAGACATCCTGTTGTAGCATAAAAACAAAACGGACTTTCTCACGAAAGCCCGTTTTGTTTCGATTAGTTCGATCTTCTTATTTGTCGACGACATTTTTTTCTTTATTAGCATTCATCTTCTTCTTGTGGTTTGCATATCCTTTCTTAACACCATAGCCAATGCCGGCCGCAAGAAGCAGGCTAAGGCCGCCATCGATGGGAACATCAACTGGCTCAGTGGGAGGGTCTGTTTGACCATAAGAAATAGCAGGCAAACTCAGCCCTGTCATTAGGATAAACATTCGGAAATATTTTCTTACTCTCATAACCACTGAATTATTGTTTGATGACTTGTTGGGTAATGTTTGCATTTTCTCCTTTCACCTGTAACTGGTATACGCCTTGAGAAAAGGTTCTACCGATTTGCAATGTTTGGCTTGCT
>DASVSM010000445.1:0-2762 GCA_036388115.1 Flavisolibacter sp. | reverse complement strand
ATTCCTCATTTTTCCGATAAGGCAGCAGTGTATGGTCTGGATTTCTCCGGTTTCAGTACCCAGGCTGCTTTCCTTGACTACGATAACGACAGCGATCTGGATATGTTCCTGCTCAATCATGTTGTTCATCACAACAATAATTTTCGTCCCCGTGCAGATTTCCAGGGAACGTCTGACCCCTTGTCAGGCGACCGCATTTACCGGAACGAGGGAAGCCGCTTTATTGACGTTACAAAAGAAACGGGCATCAACAGTACTGCTATCAGCTATGGGCTGGGCGTAGCCGTTTCAGATATCAATTTGGATGGTTATCCCGATGTGTATGTTGGCAATGATTTCCACGAGAATGATTATCTGTACATCAATCAAAAGAACGGCACGTTTAAAGAAGAAGGTGACAAGCGTTTTATGCATACGAGTCAATATTCGATGGGAGTAGATATAGCGGACATAAACAACGATGCATACCCGGAGATCATTTCGGTGGACATGTTATCGTCGGACCCTACGATTTTAAAAAGGTCGTTGGGCGAAAGCTCGTATGATATCTTCCAGGAAAAAATAAACATTGGTTACAGTTACCAGTACACCCGCAATAATTTACAATACAACAGGCGGAATGGGCTGTTTAGCGAGACAGGGCTATTCAGTGGCATAGCCGCTACCGATTGGAGTTGGGCGCCGCTTTGGATGGATTTTGATAATGATGGATTAAAAGATCTTTTTATTTCCAATGGCATTCCAAAACGGTTAAATGATATCGACTATGTAAATTTTGTTTCAAGTGATGAAGTGCAGCAGCGCATCGGAAACGATGCAATAGCAGAGAAAGAAATATCCCTTATCGACCGGTTTCCGCAGATAAAAATCCCTAACAAGTTTTATCGCAACAAGGGGAATTTATCATTTGAAGATCAGGGGGCAAACATCGGGAACATCGAACCCTCTTATTCAAACGGCGCTGCCTATGCTGATTTTGATAATGATGGCGATCTGGATATAATTGTGAATAACATTGACGAACCCGTAACACTGTATGAGAACAGGACGGCTGCTAAGGACTACATACAGCTTCAGTTAAAAGGCTCAAAAAATAATGGCAACGCTACCGGTGCAAAACTGGTTTTGTACAGCGGTAATGAAGTAAGGACTTATGAGAACTACCCGGTAAAAGGTTTTTTGTCCAGCATGGAAGTGCCGGTGCATATTGGGTTAAAAAATACAAAGGTTGATTCGTTGCTTTTGATTTGGCCAGATAAAACGTTTGAACGTGTTATCATGCTGGCCGGAGAGAAAAGAAAGCTTGTAACCTATAAAGCAGGCTTACCTGTTTTTGACTTTGCTGCTCTTTCTAATCATAGCGTAAAAGAAGCCTATCCAGCTACGGATATAGCAGCAGAAACAGGACTGGATTTTTTGCACCGCGAGAATCGCTTTGTTGAATTTGATCGCGAACCACTGATTCCGCACATGGTATCTACCGAAAGTCCTTCGCTTGCGGTTGCTGATATCAATAAGGACGGGTTGGATGATGTGTTTATTGGCAGTTCAAGAGGCTACAAAAACGCTGTTTATTTGCAACAGGCCGCAGGCAGGTTTATAAAGACGATACAACCGGCACTGGATGCTGACAGCAGCTACGAAAACACAGATGCCTGCTGGGCAGATATCGATAACGATGGTGACCCGGATCTTGTAGTAGCAAGTGGAGGCAATGAATTTTACGGGAGGGATGCGCACAACACACCGAGGATGTATACAAATGATGGGCAAGGTGCCCTCGCCAAACTGGCAAATCCTTTTGGTGCGTTGTATATGACTGCTTCAACCATTGTTCCAAATGATATTAATGGTGATGGGTATGTTGATTTCTTTATTGGTGGTCGGGCTGTTCCTTGGGAATATGGGAAGGAGCCGCAATCATACCTTTTCCTCAATAATAAAAATGGAACGTTCTCCAATGTAACGGAAGCCTATGCAAAGGATTTGGGGCAGGCAGGTTTAGTTACAAAAGCTGTTTGGTTTGATATTGATAAGGATGGCGATAAAGACCTGCTGCTTTCTTTGGAGTGGGGTGGGGTTGTTGCTTACCTGAATAATGGTGGAAAGTTTTCAAAGAAAGTAATCACCGATAAAAAAGGATGGTGGAATTTTATTTTACCCGTCGATGTCAACGGAGATGGCCATGTTGATTTGATTGCTGGAAATCTTGGTCTGAACAGCCGCCTGAAGGCATCTTTGGAAAAGCCTGTTCGTCTTTATTACAATGATTTTGATGATAATGGTAAGAAAGAGCAGCTCCTGACATATTACGTGGGAGATAGAGAAATTCCGTTTGCAAGCAAAGCAGAGCTGGAAAAACAGATGCCCTTTCTAAAAAAGGAATTTTTTTATGCGGAAGATTTGGCAAAGGCCTCGCTTCAGAAAATATTCGGTGAAGATAAATTGGAAGGAGCAACGACCCTGTCTGCTAACTATTTTATGAATGCCGTTTTACTGAATGACGGTAGAATGAATTTTGAAGTAAAGGCCCTTCCCTGGGATGCACAACTGTCTACTTATAAAGATGCGGTTGTAGTAGATGCTAATGGTGATACCAGGCCCGACATTTTATTGGGTGGCAACTATTATAATAACAATACTGAGATGGGCCGCTACGATGCTGATTTCGGAACGGTGCTGATAAACAAAGGGGCAGGCAATTTCAGTTGCAATGGGCTAAATGGCCTGGCGGTGAAAGGGCAGGTGCGCCGTATTCAGCC
>DASVSM010000444.1:0-5970 GCA_036388115.1 Flavisolibacter sp. | reverse complement strand
CTCATTTTGAAAACTTTCAACCGTCAACTCACCTTGAAGGCTTCCTTTCTCTCCACACGATTTCAAAACCAAAACAAAAGCCGGCCATGATACCTGGAAAAAATACTTTACCCATGGAATGCGCTTTTTTGGAATGTGTATTTCTCTTTCCAACTGGTCCAGGTGAAAACGTCCGCATATAGAAGCAGCAGGTCGTTTGAAAAAATCAGCAATCTGCCTGTCGCTCATTGGACTAAAATCAATCACCGTTTTTTGACAAGAATCGCAGAACCTGCCTTTATCCTTTGGCGTCATTTCGTTCCAGTCCTCGTGACATGGCGTTGGAATTTTGATCGAGAATTTTTTCATGCGCAGCGTTTGTTTAGGGATGCACCCTTTTAACAAATTGCATAAGCCTACCAAAAAATTTTTTCTCCTTACTTTTAACCCGCTTGGCATTCTTACGAAAAATATCGTCCGGAACTATTGCAGATGCAGACCTGGTAGCGCAATACCGCCGCACTACTGACCTTGCTGTTTTGGGTGATCTGTACAGCCGCTATATGGAAATGGTATATGGCGTTTGCCTGAAGTACCTGAAAGAACCGGAAAATGCGCAGGACAGCGTGATGGCCATCTTTGAAGAGTTAATTACCAAGTTGCAAAAACATGAAGTAGACAATTTTAAAAGCTGGCTTTATACGCTGGCAAAAAACTATTGCCTTATGCGGCTGAGGGCAGAAAAAAAGACCGGCACCATAAAAATGGCGGAGGAGTTTATGCAATCGGAAGAAAACCTGCATCTGCAGGACGTGCTGGACCGTGAGGAGAATTTTAAGCAGTTGGAACATTGCATGGGCCAGTTAACCTCCGATCAGCGGAAAGCTATTGAGCTTTTTTACCTGCAGGGCAAATGCTACAACGAAATAGCGGCCGAAACCGGTTTTGAGTGGAATAATGTGAGAAGCTATATTCAGAACGGACGGCGCAACCTGAAGATCTGTATGGAAAGTGGGGTGGCAAAAACAGTTATGAAATGAAGGGTTCAAAAACATACTCGGCAAACGACATTGAACGCTACCACAGTGGCCAGCTTTCGGCTGCAGAAATGCATGCGTTGGAATTGGCCGCATTGGACGACCCATTTTTGGCTGATGCATTGGAAGGATACACACACAGCAAAAAGCCTTCTGTCGACATAGCATTGTTACAACAACGCCTGGCGGACCGCATAGAAGAAAAAAGTAAAAGAAGAAGCCTCTTTATGAGCAGTAGCTGGATGAAGATCGCGGCGCTTTTTATTGTTTTTGCCGGCAGCGGGTTAGTAGTCTTTCGTATGCTTTCGGATAAGAACGAGCCTGCATTGGCCGTAAGCCGGAAGGCATCGGAGAAGCAGGAACCTGTGGTAGCCACTGAAACAGTCGCCGACTCAACTTCGTTCGGTGTATCGGTGCCAGGGACAGAGGTGACAATGAATAAGGCTGCCGTTGAAAATGAAACTACAGAGGCACTAACACCATCAACCAACGATCCTGTGATTGTGGGCTACGGGGCGAGGCAGCAACAGCTTGATAAAACAACATCTTTCCGTTCAGCCATGCGGGATAGTTTAAAAGACCAGGGAACAATTGCAGGCATTACAACTTTCAGACAAAGCAGCCCTGCCGACAGCACGGCATACAATACAATGGCAGAAGTGCGGAGCTTGGCACCAGCGAAGCCGGCCGCGTTACCTGATACCATCAAAAACATCAACATCGTTATGAAGCGGTCGGACTTACCCGCACCAGAAGTGGTGGTCATCAACAAAAACAAAGGCTCAGAAAGAAAAGAGCTAATGGGTAGAATGAGGGTGAAGGTTGATACGCTGGAACCTGCAGAAGGCTGGACAAATTTTGATGACTACATCGCCAACAACCTGAAACAACCGGAAGAGTTAAAGACAAAGCCAGTGAGAGGTGAAGTGGAACTTTCCTTTGAAGTAAATCAACAAGGTGAGCCGGTTAATATTACGGTTGCAAAATCCCTGTGCGAAAAATGTGATGAAGAGGCAATCCGGTTATTGAAGGAAGGTCCCAAATGGAACAAGAAGAAAAAAAAGGGAAAGGTGAAGATTAAGTTTTAGTACGGTGTTCTTATTTGTATTTAGATATTTTTGGACCAGAGGCCAGTACTGCTATTGAGCATCTCTTGCGTCGCACTCGTGTACGCTTAGAACAGCATTGAGCTATCAGCTATCAGCCGTGAGCTTTAAGACCGATACATAATATAAAGCATCTTGCATATCATGCTGACGCAGGAAGCACCTGTGCTCACTGCTATGAGAAAAGGAAGCGATCATTCACTATGCTTACAACTATTCTTTAAACTACAGTGCAAAGGTCCCTGATACCTTGGGATGACAAGGCAAGAAGCATTCTAAATAGCAGAAAAGATTGAAACGGGAAGAAAAGACTGCATAAGCCATTGTCTGTGCGAGGATCTCCCTCTCCTCATGGAGAGGGTCAGGGGTGAGGTGCTCAATAGAATTACCAACCGTACACGCTGTGCGACGCAACGAAAGCTTAATAGCAGCACTAGCCCCTGGTCCAAAAAAAAGCCCAAACACCAATTGATGCCTGGGCTTCCAACTATTTATGATTCGTGTTTGTTATGGCATGATGATCCGCGATTGCGATTGAATATCCATCATCTCGATATCAAAGATCAGGTCCTGCCCCGCTAAAGGATGGTTTGCATCCAACACTACAGAGCTTTCTTTTACTTCTGTTACCACAACAGGAAACTGTTGCCCCTGGTCGTTGCTTAACATCAGTTGCATACCCACTTCAGGGTTCATATTAGGAGGAAACTGGTCGTTTGGGAACTCAATAAGGTTCTCGGTTTCACGCTGGCCGTATGCTTCCTCAGCGCCAATCTCCACCGTTTTTTTATCACCCACCTGCATGCCTTTTACGCCATCATCAAAACCTTTGATCATTTGTCCGGCACCCACCGTAAATTCCAGCGGATCGCGACCTTCCGAGCTATCGAATGTTTCACCTGTCCGTAAGCGACCATGATAATGAACTTTTACTTTGTCGCCGTCTTTTGCTTGTTGCATGTTCTAAAAAATTTTAAGTTTTGAAATGTTTGCATCCTTTTTTTGCCGCTCTGAACGACTTCTTGCAAACCAGGTGGGGAGAGCAGAATCAGAAAAAAGCAGAAGTGGCAAGGTACGAAGCTTTCACGTTTTGATGACCTTATTTTCGTGATATTTGAAGCCAACACAAATGCAATACCATGTTTGCCAAGTACCTTTTTATTCTAATCTCGTCCCTTTGTATCCAGTCGCAATGCTCAGCTCAAAAACAAAAAATTAAGCTCAAAGAGGAGAAAGGAAAAGTAAAGCAGGAAACCACAAAAACAACGTCATCTGTAATCATCCCCGGCGCCGACCAGATGCAGGAATACCTTCCAATGCTAAAAGGGAAAAAAGTAGCGCTGCTCGTGAACCATACATCTGTTGTTGGTAATACACACCTCATTGATGCCTTAAAAAAAGCAGGTGTCAACATCACTGTTATTTTTGGTCCCGAACACGGCTTCCGTGGCGATGCGCCGGATGGCGAAAAAATTGAAACAACGGTTGACAAGAAAACAGGTATCCCTGTGATTTCGCTGTATGGAAAGAAAAACAAGCCGGCGCCGGAAGACCTCAAAAATGTAGACATGATGGTTTACGATATACAGGATGTAGGCACCCGTTTTTATACGTTCATTTCTTCAATGCAATACTTTATGGAAGCTGCGCTGGAGAATAATATTCCGATGATCATTCTCGACCGCCCAAACCCGAACGGTTTTTATGTTGACGGGCCAGTGCTGGATCTGAAATTTAAATCGTTTGTTGGCATGCAGCCCGTACCGGTTGTGTATGGCATGACCATTGGTGAATATGCCAACATGATTTTGCAGCAGGGATGGCTAAGCGATGCTGCCAATGCAGCGTATGAAAACCTGAAGCGGATCCGGTTCAGAGAGGGAGCTAAATTTTTCCAATTGCATGTTGTTCCGGTGAAGAACTACACGCATCAAAGCAAATACGTTTTACCCGTCAAGCCCTCTCCTAACCTGCCCGATATTCAATCAGTCTACTGGTATGCCTCCACCTGTTTTTTTGAAGGAACCACCTTTAGCGAAGGCCGGGGAACAGCAAAGCCTTTTCAATACATTGGACATCCGCTGATGCCAAAGAGCATGTTCAGCTTTACGCCAACAGCTACACAGGGAGCACCCAACCCAAAACATAAGGACAAAGTTTGTTATGGCTATAATTTAAACGGCACGCCAGAACAGGTTTTGAAGAAGGTTAATAACCGCATCCAGCTAAGTTATCTGATGGAGGCTTACAAATTATTTCCGGATAAAGAAGCTTTCTTCAATAACCCCAGCAGCATTCATCGCCTCGCTGGTACCGACCAGTTGATGCAGCAGATAAAAGATGGTAAGTCGGAAGAAGAAATCAGAAAGAGTTGGGAACCGAAATTGACCGAATTCAAAAAGATCAGAAAGCAGTACCTCATGTACCCGGAGTAATCTCCCTGTCCTCCGCCCACTGGCGGAGAGACTTAGGTTGTAGCGATTCTACTTTTTTCGATCATTGTAAAAGAAAGCTGGTTATTGTGTAACCAGCTTTTGTATTTCTGTAAAACGTTTGTTGTATAGGACTCGTGTATGTTTACAACACCATTTGGCAAACCTTAATTTTGAGACTGAATTAAAGCAATGACAGAAGAAAATAACAACAACGACCTAGGTCTCTCCGCCGGTGGGCGGAAGACAGGAGAACTCCGCATTGTTTTCATGGGCACGCCGGAATTTGCCGTTGCTTCGTTAGACGCTTTGGTGAATGCGGGTTGTCATATTGTTGGTGTTATTACAGCACCCGACAAGCCTGCAGGAAGAGGAATGAAGCTGCAGGAAAGTACGGTTAAAAAATATGCTGTTGAAAAAGGGCTTTACTTACTTCAGCCGGAGAAATTAAAGAACCCGCAATTTCTGGAAGAACTGAGAGCGTTAAAGGCAGACCTCCAGATAGTGGTTGCCTTTCGTATGTTGCCTGAAGTTGTTTGGAACATGCCACCCCTGGGTACCGTTAATGTGCACGGCTCGTTACTGCCGCAGTTCCGTGGCGCTGCTCCTATCAACTGGGCAATTATCAATGGCGAAAAGGAAACCGGCATCACTACGTTTAAACTAAGACACGAGATTGACACCGGTGATATTTTGTTACAGGAAAGAATTCCAATTGGTGAAAATGAAACAGCCGGAGAACTGCATGACCGCATGAAGGAAGTTGGCGCAGCCCTTTTGGTAGAAACCGTGAAAGGATTAGCAGAGGGCAGTTTGGTAGAACACCCGCAGCTGTCTCTTTTGGAGAGTGTGGCCTTTGAAGTAAAACATGCACCCAAAATCTTTACAGATACCTGCCGGATCGATTGGAACAAGCCGGTTGAAGAAGTATACAATCTAATCAGGGGCCTGTCTCCGTACCCGGGTGCCTTTACTTTACTGAACGGAAAGATGCTGAAAATTTACAAGGCTGAAAAAGAAGAGAAACAACCTTCCACGGCGGCCGGCAAAGTGGAAACCGATAAACGGTCTTACCTGCGTTTTGCCTGTGCCGATGGGTACATCAATAGCAGGGAATTGCAATTAGAAGGAAAGAAAAAAATGACTGTTGAGGATTTTCTGAGAGGCTACCGGTTTGAATAAAAAAGCGGAACGATGTTCCGCTTTTTTATTCACTGTATCAGTGTCTTCCAATTAGTTTCAAAACATTCATTAGTAGTTAACTCTCACTACAAACTTTTCGGTTTCGCTTACAGCCAATGCGGTAGCCGCGGCATTTGATATTCGAACATTATAACCCTGGTTCTGACGGATGCCTGTCATTTTATCAAGCACTTTGGCATAGATCGCTTTGTTGTTATTCGGGTTCACAATACG
>DASVSM010000443.1:0-2982 GCA_036388115.1 Flavisolibacter sp. | reverse complement strand
AAACATCTTTGCCTACCGGATGATCTGTAAGGATACCATTGAAGACAAGATCATGCAACTGCAGGAAAAGAAAAGAGCCTTGGCAAAGGACCTGATTGCGGATGATAACTCATTCGTAAAGGCACTGTCGAGAGAAGATGTAGAGTACTTGTTCAGCTAACCGTTAATTATACAATTTTATCAGCCCGTTTCCATAACGGGCTTTTTTTATTAAAGAGGTTATCGTTTGAAATCACATCTGTGTACACCTCATCACTATCAACACCAAAAATTTGGCTGTTGAAAACTAATAATCGAATGAGCACAGTTCTTGTTCTCTTCATTCAAATCAAAAAATATAACCATGAAAAAACTCATCATTTCTTTGTTATTCATTGGCGCTGTTGGTTCAGTGGCCGTTGCACAAACGACAAAGCCAACTACCAATAAAAAGCAGGCAACATCAACAAACAAGGCAAACAAAAACAACAAAACCTATAATCAGCAATCAAGTTCTTCTAATGCAGCCAAGGGAAATACAACACGCAGCTCCGATTCGCTAAACAATGGCAACAACGGCAGCGGTAACAATGGTACTACCAATAGTGCCCAAACCAACGCTGCCGCACTTGATTCAAGTGCAAGAATGGCAACTGAGGCTGCGAGAGATACAGCTATCAGGAGAAACGGTTCCGGTACCAATAACCGCACGGATACCATTGGCAATAATAACAGGGCAAACACATCTGCCAACAACCCGCTTACCGACACCACCGGAACAAGTGGTACCAACAGAAGTGGTAACCTAACAGGCACAACTACCACAACTACTAGTACCACTGACTCTACCATGAGAGCCACTACCGATACTACAGGTGCAGGAACAGGTAACAACGGTACATTAGGCACAACCAACAATGGTTCAACAGCAAACGGTGCTGCACAGAACCAAAATACGAGTGGTGCTGCCAGCAGTGAAAAAACAAAAACAAAAATTAAAACAGCCGATGGAAAGGAAATAAAGATCAAAACCAAAAACGGGAAAACAAAAGTCAAAGGCGACCAGTAATAGAACGGCGTGTAAATAAAAAAGACCTTGTAAAAGCAAGGTCTTTTTTATTTATGAAATCACCCTGTTGTAGTGAGTTGATGCTTTTATACATCAGAACCGGAATATCATAAAACATTTCCCATCAAGCGGCCGGCAAACGTTTTTGAAATAAGAACGAAACCAAACGTGGTGGATTGCTTTTATCATTCTCATCAAACCACTCGTTGAGCGCACAACAGGCGAAGCCGTTTTTTACAGCAGCATCAAAATAATCAGAAAGGTGATGAACAAAACATTCTAATACCTGTAATCCCTCGGTTGTTTCAAACCTCGCTTTACTTCCTGCATATTGTTTATAGGGATGAAGTTCGCAGACATAAAAGAAACCATTGTTTTGCAGTACGTCGTTTGCCTGCTGAAAAATGTAATGCAGGTTATTGATATGCTCCAGTATCAGGCTACAGGTAATCAAGTCCGGCTTTTCGTTTACAAAAGTCCAGGGTTTTGTAATATCAGCCTGTTTAAAATGAACATGATCTGCCCTTACTTTTTCTATGGCTTTCGCCAGCATTTCTTCTGAAAGGTCAACTGCCAGATGGTGTCTTGTATGCCTGCACAACCACTCGGTGTTCTTGCCGGTACCGCATCCCAATTCAAGCACGGTTTGATAGCTGATGGATGATACGATGTGCTGACCTGCCAGCTTCTCCAGGTCGCGGGTTTTATTTTCTACTTCATCATACGTGGCTGACCACTTGTTATACAAGGTTCTTGTATCCATTTTGAATGAGTTGATCGGTTTAGCAAAACTGTTTTATTAAAAGTCGCCAGAAAAATTGTATGGCAAACCTTTTAAATACTTTCATCGCCGTTCATCCTTGGGTTAACCAAATTTAACCACGCTTACTAAACAATGCGAATATATTCGTACTCCACAATCAAAAGCTTATGAAGAAGGTCTACCTGTTTGCTCTGGCTCTCTTTTGTATTAGTCTTGCTGCTTCCGCTCAAAAGGTATCGGGCACCATCAAAGGTATTTTACAGGATTCGGTTTCTGCTACTGTGCTAAGTGATGCTACCATATCTGTGATAAAGCTTCCTGATTCCTCTCTTGTCTCCTTTACACTCACAACCAGCAGCGGTTATTTCGAAATTAAAAACCTCGAGCCGGGTGAGTATCTCGTTACGTCGTCGTTTGTGGGGCTACGCACATTCAAAAAGAAGTTTACTATTAGCGTAGCAAACCCGGTAGAAGATTTCGGAACCGTGAGGTTGCAGCGGGCCGATAAATACCTGGATGAAGTAGTGATCACTGAGGCGCCTGTAAAAGTCAATGGCGACACGATTTCTTACAAAGCCGATGCTTTTAAAACAAAGCCCAATGCTACGGTAGAAGACCTGTTGAAGAAGCTACCGGGTGTTCAGGTGGAAAGAGACGGTACGGTAAAAGCGCAGGGCGAAAATGTGCAGAAAGTATATGTGGACGGAAAGGAATTTTTTGGTAACGATCCAAAGCTGGCTACAAAAAACCTGACCGCCGATATGGTTGACCGGGTAGATGTGTATGACGACATGAGCGAACAGGCCAAGTTCAATGGCATTGACGACGGCAGCAGGGCAAAAGCCATTAACCTTAAATTAAAGAAGGATAAAAAGAAAGGCATTTTTGGAAAGGTCAATGCCGGTTATGGCTCTGAGGGAAGATATGATGCGGGTGTAACGGCAAACTATTTTAAAGGCGCAACGCAAGCCAACATTATTGCCAAGTCAAATAACACGAACAATGTAGGCTATACCATGTCGGATATGTTGGGAATGTTCAGTGGCGGTGGCGGTTCAATGACGATGGGAGGAGGTGGCAACATGGGCGGTGGCATAGGTGGCGGTGGCATGATGGTGATGGGCGGAAACCGTGGCGGCGGCGGTAGTGGTAACCCGGGTGGATTTAACTT
>DASVSM010000442.1:0-3862 GCA_036388115.1 Flavisolibacter sp. | reverse complement strand
AATCATACCGCCATGGTTGCAATGCTTCACAAGGTTTTCATTGAAAGGGATTCCATGTTTTTCCAACGCTGCTTTATAACCGTCAAGCCTTTCCTTTGTGATGGATAAAAAAGGAGAGGACGTAATGTGCGCAATTTTTTTATACCCCTGGTAAATCAGATGTTCGGTGGCATGAAAGGCGCCAAGGTAATTGTTGGCGGTTACCTTGTGCGTTTGTATTTCATCTGTTACCCGGTCAAAAAAAACAATGGGCATTCCCTTTTCGTGCAATTCTTTTAGATAAGAAAGGTCCGTTGCTTCCGCTGAAAGGGAAACCAGCAAGCCATCCACACCACGGGCGGCCATATGGGCAACGTTTACTTTTTCTCTTTCAGCAGATTCATGACTTTGGGTGATGATAACATGGTAGCCGCGGTTATAGGCAATGGATTCAATTCCGTTAATGGCTTGTGAAAAAAAGTTGTTGGCAATCTCGCTTACCACTATACCAATGGCTCTTGTTCGCCTTTCTTTCAGGCTTAAGGCAATGGGGTTGGGGCGATAATTTATTTTCTCTGCATACTCTAATACAGCTTTTTTCGTTTCTGCACTGATCTCATAACTTCCTCTTAAAGCTCGTGATACGGTAGATGTGGACAGGTTTAAGGCTTTGGCGATGTCTTTTATTGTAGCACTTTCAAACTTCATGTGGGAAATCGTGAGTTGCGGTTTCGTAAAAACGGTTTAAAAGTATTGATTTTTACGGCACCGATTTCAATTGCAAACGTTGTCGGTAACGATTGCGTAAATAAATCTATTCATTGTGATTGCAGATCGTGAAGATGTAATTAGACTTGTTACGAGAAATTAGGTTAAGATGGTTGCTTGTATGTGAGAGTCCTGCACTTCTTACTTATTTCCACTAAAGTATCATCAACATCATTTAAACAAACGGCTGCGTAAAAATTGGCGCAGATGATTGTTCCTGAACTTAGGTCCGGCTGATGCAGTATTTACTAATCTGCTAGGCTGGTTTAACGTTTCAGGTTAATGATGAATGAGGCTACAAATCGGATTGTTTACTTATTAAGCTTGTATATGAAAGGAAAATTTTCTTTGCTTTTATTGCTTTGTCTCTGTGCTACGGCGGCCCTGGCGCAAACACGACAGGTGACGGGTCGTGTCGTTTCCGATAGCGCACAAACACCACTTGCCGGCGTGAATGTGTCGGTCAGGGGCACAACAACCGGTACTGTTACAGGGGCAAGCGGCGCTTACTCAATTTCTATTCCCGACCGGGATAATGTCACTCTTGTTTTTAGTTCTGTAGGATTTGGTTCACAAGAGGTGAACGTAGGTAACAGGTCTGCTGTTGATGTTACGTTGACTTCTTCCTCTGCTGCGCTTGACGTGGTGGTTATTGGTTATCAAACCGTACGAAGAAGAGACGTTCTGGCATCGGTTTCTTCAGTAGGGGCAAGGGAGTTAAAAGACATTCCAATCAACTCCGCTTCCGAAGCATTTAATGGCAGATTAGCCGGAGTTACCGCAAGTACTTCCGAAGGTTCGCCGGATGCAAATGTGCGGGTGAGAGTACGCGGCGGCATGTCCATCACGCAAAACAACGACCCTTTGTATATTATTGACGGAGTGCAGGTAGAAGGCGGCTTGAGTTCAATTTCTCCGCAGGATATTCAGAATATCGATGTGTTGAAAGATGCGGCTGCCACTGCCATCTATGGCGCACGGGGGGCCAATGGCGTTATTGTGATCACCACAAAATCGGGAAGGCCCGGCCGCACGGTGATCAGTTATAATGGTTTTGTTGGCGTACGTTATTTGCCCAGAACGTTAAAGGTTTTATCTCCTTATGACTTTGTTGTTTACCAGTCGGAAAGGTCCCGCGGCACATCTGCAGACAGCCTTTCCTTCGTTGGTAATTTTGGTACCACCTGGGATACGCTGAATGTGTACAAAAACGCGTCACCAATCGACTGGCAGGAGCAAGTATTTGGTAACACGGGTATCACTACCACGCAAAATCTGACAGCTTCCGGTGGAAGTCAAAAGCTGACCTATAATTTTAGTTATACATACAATGACGAAAAAGCCATTGTGATCAACTCTAATTATAAAAGACATCTTTTCAACCTTAAAGGCGATTACAGGGTAACGCAAAATTTGCGTGTTGGCGTGGGAGCGAGGTACACGAATCAAAACGTGACCGGTGCCGGTGTTTCATCCGATCAGGGATCTTCCTATAACCGGCTCCGCAATGCTGTGAAGTACCGGCCTTTTTTATCACAGGGGCAGGGGATCGAGGATCTTGATCCATATGCCGATCCCAATGTCCCCAACGGTTTAATATTGGTCAACCCCATTTTATTGGCCAACTCAGAGTATCGTAGAAAAACGACTGAAGTTTTTAACCTTACTGCAAACGCATCTTTTAATATCACCAAGAACCTGGTATTTCGTTCAACTTTTGGGTACGATGTGAATGATTTTGTAGACCGGCAGTTTAGCGATTCGCTGACACCTTATTCAGTAAGAGAAGGTGGCAAGTTGCCAATAGCAGGATTGGATACGGTTAACCGTAAGACCATTACCAATTCAAACGTACTGACATACTCTGTACAGGATTTTAAAGGGAAGCATGATTTCGATATTCTGGTGGGTGAAGAAACGTATGACCTCAGAACCGAAAGCAGGTCAAGCCTGTTTAGAAATTATCCGCGTTTTACCACGTACGACGACGCATTCAAAAACACGAGCGCAGCTATTGCGTTCAGCGGTTATCCAAGATTAGGAAAAACGAGATACACCAATCTATCCTTCTTTAGCAGGGTCAGTTATTCTTACCTCGACAAGTATCTCTTCTCCTTCAACGTTCGTGCTGACGGCGCCTCCAAATTTGCGCCTGGTAAACAGTGGGGCTATTTCCCTGCCGGTTCGTTTGCCTGGAGAGCCAAGCGGGAAAAATTTCTTGAGAATGTAAACTGGTTAAGTGATCTTAAATTCAGGTTTGGTTTTGGTGTTGTGGGTAACAACCGGATTGCCGATTATTTATTCCTGACAACGTTTAGCAACAACGGTACTTACTATTACGGCATCAATAACCAGGCGGTTAACGGCTACTTTCCTACCAGTCTTGTGAATCCTAACCTGCAATGGGAATCAACCGTTAACAAGAACTTAGGAATGGACATCAGTTTGTTCAGGAACAGGATTGACCTGAGTATCGATGTTTATGAAAATCAGTCGAAAGATTTATTGCTCAATGTTCCAATTGCACCTACCTACGGTTATACCACGCAGTTGCAGAACATCGGGAAAACCTCAAACAGAGGAATCGAATTCCAATTGAATGCAGCCATTTTAAGAAACCCGACAGGCTTCAACTGGAATGCGAATTTCAACATCTCGCATAACAAGAATAAAGTAGAAGCATTGGGTGTTAATCAGCCTTTCTTTTTTCCGCCCAATAGCTGGGGCGTAAATGGTTCTCCTACGGATTATATTGTGCGCATCGGCGACCCTGTCGGTTCTATGTGGGGACTGGAAACGGATGGCTTTTACACAGTTGATGATTTCAATTATGCACCTGGCGCCGGTGGTATTGGTGTGTACACATTAAAAACAGGCGTTCCCGCTTACGGCACTGCATTGGGTAATATTCAACCGGGAGCCATCAGGTTCAGAGACTTAAATAGTGATGGCAAAGTTGATCTTGATAACGACAGAAAGATCATCGGAAATCCAAACCCGAAATTCAGTGGCGGCTTAAATCAGCAGTTTTCTTTCAAACGTTGGGATGCCAGCGTGTTTGTGAACTTCTCTTACGGAAATGATATTTATAACGCTAACAAAATTGAATTCAGCA
>DASVSM010000441.1:0-5790 GCA_036388115.1 Flavisolibacter sp. | reverse complement strand
CAAATAGTGTGGCCGCATATTCATCAACCGGGTTGTTGTAAATATTCTCCGGCTTGTCTTTTTGAATCAATTCTCCTTTTTTTAAAATCAATATTTCATCTGCCCACGACAAGGTGTCGAGCGGGTCGTGTGAAACAAGCATGCAGGTTATTTTTAAATGACGGCTTAAATCATTGATCACTGTTTTTAAAACGTTTTTGTGCAGCGGATCAAGGTTAGAATAAGGTTCATCCAGCAGCAGCAGTTGCGGAGAAGTGATGAGCAATCTGGCCAGTGCAATGCGTTGTTTTTCGCCGCCTGAAAGCTGGTGTGTCCATCGTTCCAGCAAATGATCAATGCGGCAAACAGCATAGATGGTTGCGGCTTCTGAAGTCGCAACCTTTGCGGCCATGGAAAGAAAATCCTTTACACGGTAATGATTACGCAGCTCAAAATACTGCGACAAATAAGCAATGGAAGGATGGCCCGGAATCAGCTTTTCGTCTGGTCCTTTTACTCGTGTGCCATTGAAAAGAATCGTTCCTGATGTTGCTGCGGAAAGACCGGCAATCATCTTCAGCAAACTGGTTTTCCCTGAACCTGTGCCGCCGGCCACTGCAAGCTTTTGTTGGTGTTCCTGGGAGAAATTGATCTTATTGACAACGAGAGCACCGTCTTCCTGCTTACTGACATTTATCACTTCTAATACCGGCATAACTGGTGACAGCTTGTTG
Organism: Flavisolibacter sp.; assembly: GCA_036388115.1. Lineage (GTDB taxonomy): Bacteria > Bacteroidota > Bacteroidia > Chitinophagales > Chitinophagaceae > Flavisolibacter. The sequence continues at coordinate 5,077 of DASVSM010000441.1, read as the reverse complement.
AAAAGCAGTAAAAATAGTGCATAATACCATTTTCAGTTTGGCAACAGGAGATTGGGATATTTGGTAGTATCTCAGAATTGTCTGTTGAATGTTGAAGGTTCAATGTTTAACGTTGTTGCAGCTACCGTTACCGTCACGCTGTCCGGTCCTTAGAACTTTAAACTTTAAACATTGAACCTTAAACCCTTTGCTTTTCTATATGAAATTCAAACGGAGATACTACCGGCTTCGTTTGAATTTTTCGAATATCATCTTATCCTTTTAAACTACTTTCCAATATCCACCCTTCCGTTTCTCCGGAACGGACAAAGGCATACTCATTAAAATAGCCCAACACTGAAACAGCACTTCCGGCGGGTATAGTAACCGACGGTGCACCTTCAATTGCAGGCGTTTTATAAACGGCCGCTGCCAGCGCCGACTTTGTTTTTTTGATGGGTTGTTTGGCGGATTGTACAGAAGCAAATGATGTTTGCACAAAACGTCCATCGGGCAATTCAGCAATGTAACCCCTGGAGGTAACTGCTAACGGCAGCAGCAAAGTGTTCTTCTTTATTGTGTCAGCTCCCTTCAGGTCTTTCAGTAAACGCAATTGCTCTGTCATTTTTTTGGAAGCAACTGCCGGCGCTGCTTTCACCTGCCGGTTTACAAACGGAAAAGGATTAATGGCGCCACCAAAACCATAAATACCAAAATGCAAATGCGGGGGCGTTGTGCGGGCATTACCTGTATTACCAACCAGCCCCACCACGTCGCCTTTTTTTACAGCCTGTCCTTCCTGTACTAACTGTTCATCCAAATGGGCATAATACAGGGTGATGTTTTGGCCATCGGGACGAAGCCAAACTGTTTTGCCGCCAATGCCGCCTTCCCGCACACCAACAATTGTTCCATCGGCAGCCGCCACGGCAGGCGTTCGTTTGGCTGCAAAAATGTCCACACCTTCATGGTTACGTTTGCCACCGTCACGAACGTCGCCCCATACGCTGCCGATATAAGCTTTTTTATCACCTACCGGAAACCCCAACGATGGTCCGGTGGCAATGGATAAATTATACGTGCCTACACGAAAAAGCTGCGGTTGTATTTTCAGGATATAATCTCCTGTCTCGGGAACATCATAACTGAACTCAGCTATATTGGTATCGGGTGATTGCAGAAGTGTTTTGTTGCCGTCAGCATTTTGCTTGTACAATTCCGCATATAGTACAAAATCCGCTGCCTGGTTTTTATCGAAGCCAAATGATAAGCGTTGTCCCTGGATGGCTGTAAACTTTAAACCGATAGCCTGTGGCTTCGCAGATGAAAAATTCCCGGCGTGCCGATAGGGTAGTTCAATGGGAACGGGATGCTGCAGTGCTCTTTCAGAAGAAGCAAGCCGTTGACGGCCCTCCGGCGTTTTCTCAAGGCCACTGTCCTCCAGGCCATCTTCGTATTTTTCGAGAGGGGTTTTTTACTGAAAATATTGGTAGATGCTGAGCTGCAGGCGCTGATAATAAACGCAATCAGCAAAGCTGGAATAATGATTTTTTTCATAACTATTGTGGTTAATAAACTGGCAAAATATGGGCCCGGATTGGTGAAGAAAAGACTAAGAGATAAGCACCAGATTTATCGCATCTATCTCATCCATTATCACCACTAGTGATCTAAAACAATAAAATATGGCGTTGACATTTTTTTAACATTTCTGCCTATCTTGAAAAGGTTATCATTTTTCAAAACCTGAAAACACTTACACACATGAAAAAAATTAGCCTTGGCATGCTTGCAGCCATCCTGCTCATGGTCTCCTGTCAGAAAAGCGATAAGGTGACAGTCGAGACAAATGAAGAAGAAGTAACGGTGGAATCGGCCCGTCAATGTGCCTCGCAGGAAGTACTGGAAGAACAACTAAAAAGCGATCCGCAAAGAGCCCGCAACCTGGAGGAATTAGAAAGAAGAACGGCAGAATTCAAAGGCCGCGATCAAAGCATGTTTCGTGCTGCTGGCAAATTATACATTCCGGTAGTGGTGAATGTGATATTGCCAAACGCAGCACAGGTAACCGATGCGCAGATTCAGCGCCAGCTTGATGTCTTAAACCAGGATTACAACAGAACAAATGCTGAATTAGCAAATGCCAATGTGTACCTGGCAGGTTATTCATATACCGCTGTTGCTAATTGTCAACTGGAATTTTACATTCAGGACCCGGCCAATGATATCAACCGTAAAAATGCCTCAGGTACCTTTGGTACAAACGATGCAGTGAAGAGAACAACTTCGGGTGGTTTAAATCCCGAATCAGCAGCTACCAAAATGAACATCTGGGTTTGCGATTTGAGCAGCGGCTTATTGGGCTATGCACAATTTCCCGGCGGCTCTTCTGCAACGGATGGTGTTGTGATCGACTACCAGGCATTTGGTACGGCAGCATCTTACCCCATGTATACACAGTTTAACAAAGGCCGCACCGCCACACATGAAGTGGGCCACTGGCTGAATCTTCGTCACATCTGGGGTGATGCCCGCTGTGGCAACGACCAGGTAGGAGATACGCCAGCACATGATGCTTCCAATGGCGGATGCCCGTCTTCTACACTTAGAAGCCGCTGCACAGGCAAACCACTGGAGCAGTGGATGAACTACATGGATTATACGGATGATGCCTGCATGTACATGTTTACCTCGGGACAAAAAACAAGAATGGATGCCGCTATCGACGCATCGAGGGCCGCTTATGTAAGAACATCCAAGTAAAAAGCAATCAACCTATTTAAAAAGCTTCAGCAGCTGCTGAAGCTTTTTTTATTGGGTAAAACCATTCCTTACTGCATTCTGTCAGGGGCTTATCTTTGGCGCATGCTAAAAGTTGGTGTTTTTGGAACGGGCCACCTGGGGAAATTTCATTTGAACAACTGGAAAGAGATCGAAGGAGTGGAACTGGTTGGATTCTATGATCCGGCTGATGAAGTGGCCAAAGAAATAATCGAAAAATACGGATTGAAGCGGTTTGATGATGAAGAGAGCTTGATAGCGGCTGCTGATGCCGTCGACATTGTTACACCCACGCCATATCATTTTGGTCTTTGCGAAAAAGCCATCAAAAAAGGCAAGCATGTGTTTGTGGAAAAGCCGATGGCAAATACAATTGAAGAAGCAAGGGAACTGGTGAAACTGGTGCAGGAGTCGAAGGTTAAATTCCAGGTGGGACATGTGGAGCGTTTTAATCCTGCTTTCCTGGCGATACAAAAAGAAAAGCTGAACCCGATGTTTATCGAGGTGCATCGGCTGGCACAATTCAACCCGAGAGGAACGGAAGTAAGTGTTATTCTCGACCTGATGATCCATGACATCGACGCCATACTCAGCCTGGTAAAAAGCGACGTCAAAACAATTTCGGCAAGCGGTGTGGCGGTGATGACCGATACGCCGGATATTGCGAACGTTCGTATTGAGTTCAACAACGGTTGCGTGGCAAACCTGACATCCAGCCGCATCTCTATGAAGCGGATGCGCAAGATGCGCATGTTTCAAAAAGATGCCTACATCGCCGTTGATTTCCTGGAGAAGAAAACAGAAGTGATCCGCTTAAAAACGGAAAGCGATCAGAATGTTTTTTCATTTGATATTGAAACGCCAAACGGTGTAAAGACCATCGCCATTGCAAGCCCCGAAGTGCCGCAGGTAAACGCCATAAAAAAAGAGCTGGAAGAGTTTGTTGCTGCTATCAAAAACGATACACAACCGATCGTCAATGAAATTGATGGTTACCGTGCCCTGGAAGTAGCCCACCAGATCCTGCAGAAAATCAATTACAACCTTGTAGCTTCATAGCTTCATGCCCGGGAGAAAATACATTCATTCCTTTTGGTATGCGGTTACAGATTATGTGATGGCTGCCGTTGCCTGGGCGGTCTTTTATTTTCTGCGGAAAACTGTTTTGTCAGAGCCATTCACCATCGACCACAAGTTTTGGCTCGGCGTCTTTTTTATACCGGTGGGTTGGTTAGTTATTTATGGCCTTGTTGGTTCCTATCATTCCGTGTACAAAAAATCAAGGCTGGCCGAAATGACAACAACCTTTATTTGTTCGGTCATTGGTTGTACCGCCCTATTTTTTTTATTCCTGATTGACGATGCTAAAACAACTTATCATTATTACTACACCGGTTTTCTTTTGCTTTTTGCTACCCATTTTTTGTTGACGGTTTTTGGGAGACTGCTTATCCTCAATGCCGCTAAGTCGCAGTTGCTTCAGAAGCGGGTGCAGTTTAATGCTCTTCTGGTGGGCAGTCCTTCGCGGGCACAACATATCCTGAAAGAAACAAGGCAAAGCCTGGCCCAGGAAGGTTACCACGTGATCGGCTTTGTTTCTTCTGCCGGGCATGGACAACCATTTTTAAAAGACATCAACCAGGTTGGAAAAATTGATGACCTCGAAAGGATCATTGATCAGAACAAGGTCGAACTGGTTATTCTTGCAACCGATAAAAATGAGCCTGCGCAGTTGGAGACCCTCATCATCCGTCTTTCCGAAAAAGACGTAGCCGTCAGAACCCCGGCCAATACAATGGACATCTTAACCGGATCGGTAAGGCCCCGCAATATTTTAGGTGCTGTATTAGTTGAACTCCAAACAGGACTCATGCCCGAGTGGCAACAGAACATTAAACGGGTGGTTGATGTAGCAGCAGCTTTGTTTTCACTTTTGTTTCTTTCTCCTCTGCTGCTTTTTATTGCCATCAGGGTAAGGCTCTCATCAAAAGGCCCCGTCTTTTATACACAGGAACGCGTTGGCTATAAAGGGAAACCTTTTCGCATGGTTAAGTTTCGCTCCATGTTCATGGATGCAGAAAAAGCAGGTCCTGCGCTTTCATCGGACAACGATCCCCGCATTACGCCGTGGGGAAAGATCATGCGTAAATGGCGGCTGGATGAACTGCCGCAGCTTTGGAATATTTTAAAGGGAGATATGAGCCTGGTAGGCCCGCGGCCGGAACGCCAGTTTTATATTCAACAGATCATTGCCCAATTTCCTTACTACAAATATTTGTTGAAAGTCAAGCCAGGTCTTACCTCCTGGGGCATGGTG
>DASVSM010000440.1:0-4873 GCA_036388115.1 Flavisolibacter sp. | reverse complement strand
AAGAAGATAGAAATTGAAGCCAGGATCGATGCGAAGGAAATGTTTGCCTTTAAAGTTGAATGAGAGGGGAGGTCAGGAATATGAAAGGCACTTAAATGCCTTCCTCACATCGCCCAATTCACTTTAATATGGTGCTCCTTTGCATATAACTTCCCGCTGTTAATAAGCTTGCTATACAGCACTTCAAACTTTGGAAAATACTTTTCCTGAATTCCTTGCTGCAGCTTTTCAACTTCCTCTTTTGGTGCACCTTCATCATACAATCTGGCCAGTTGTTTATACTCGTTTTTATAAACCGGCAGAATAAGTTCATGCATGGCCAGTGACTCTTGAACAATCTCCTTTGTTTCATCGGTTAGTTGGAAGGCTTTTAGTTTTTCATAATTCTCTTCAACAAATTTTGTTTTCGTCTCTACTACTTCGCTGCGTTTCATGGGAAAAAACTCATCCTTTGTCTTACCCATTTTCATCGTCGGTGAAGCCAGTTCCCTTTCCATTCCCTCATTGGCGAATCCAATCAGCATGTTCGAATTCAATACGGCCACATCAAAGGCTTTTTCGGGAGAGGGCCGGTTGCAGGCTGTAAAAGATAAACAAGCAAACAAAACTATCAGGCGGGTTAAGAGTGAACAGGACATAGCGTTAAGATTTTACGGGCAAATTAGCTTTGCCGTGCAGAAGAATGTCGGTTGTGTTTGCAACCGGCAACGCTACATTTTTAAACGGCATATCCATTCCGGCAAATACCTTTGGAACATGAGCCGCTTACTTGTTTTTATTACCCTGCTTCTCTCCAACGTTGCTTTTTCACAAACCGACAGTTTCTACCTTCTGAAACCCGACAGGGTTTTTGACGGCGAAGCTATGCATATAGATTGGGTGGTTTTGGTAAGAGGTAATAAGATAGAAAATGCTGGTAGCATGAATTTTAAACTGCCTGCAAACACACGGGTCATTGAGTTAAAAGGCACAACTCTCCTTCCGGGTTTTATAGAAGGTCATTCCCACCTGTTCCTCCATCCTTATAATGAAACTTCGTGGAACGACCAGGTGCTGAAGGAGAGTCGTGCGGAAAGAACGGCAAGAGCGGTTAATCATGCAAGAGCAACGTTGATGGCCGGCTTTACTACTGTCAGAGATCTGGGAACCGAAGGCGCCATGTATGACGATGTAGGTTTAAAGAAAGCTATTGAAAAAGGTATCGTTCCCGGGCCGCGAATGATTGTTGCCGCCAGGGCTATTGTAGCAAAGGGAACATACGGGCCAAACTATGGCAATCCTGATCTTGATCTTCCGCAAGGCGCAGAAGAAGTTGCGGGGCTGGAAGAGTTAAGCAAGGCCTTACGGACACAGATGGGGAAAGGCGCGGATGTGATTAAGATTTATGCCGATTACCGTTACGGTCCAAATGGTGAAGCACGGCCATCATTTACGGAAGTTGAATGGCAATGGATTGCGATGAACGCAAAGAACGGCGGCAGAAAAGTAGTGGCACATGCGTCCACCGCAGAAGCTATGAGACTTGCTGCAATGGCTGGCGTGTCTTCCATAGAACACGGTGATGAAGGAACCGAAGAAGTATTTAAACTAATGAAAGAAAAAGGTGTTGCCTTATGTCCCACGCTGGCTGCCGGCGATGCCGTTTTACAATACAACGGATGGAAGAAAGGGATTGACCCGGAACCGGCACGCATCTCTGCTAAAAAGAAAACTTTTGCAGCCGCGGTAAAAGCGGGTGTCACCATCTGTATGGGTGGCGACGTTGGAGTGTTTACCCATGGAGACAATGCAAGAGAGATGGAATTAATGGTAGAATATGGCATGAAGGCAACTGATGTACTGAGGTCAGCTACTTCTGTAAATGCAGATGTATTTGGCTATGCAGATAAAATAGGGCGGGTTAAAAAAGGATTGTATGCAGATCTTGTTGCCCTGCAAGGCGATCCTAGTGTAGATATAAAAAACACAAGGAAGGTTTCTTTTGTAATGAAAGACGGTAAAATTTACAAACAATGAAACAGCCTTTTCTTTTATTGCTGATGTTTTCCTGCTTTATTACACACTCCCAAATAATGAATGAGGAGGAGAAACAGTTAAGGCAAAGCGCCAATTTCATTTCCCTAATCAATGATGTCAAAAGCAATAACACAAAAGGATGCCTTTGTAATAATAATGAGTATGTTGTTTTCAGTTTCAATACAAAAAACAATAAAACAGCCTCACTTTGTATTTCCAAAACAATATCAGCAACCTCAGGCTACTTATTGTATCGCTTTGGCACAAAAACAAAAATTGAATAAACCTACCCAACTGATACCCATAACTCCCTTTCACAATTCAGTTTTGCACATTATAACCGCGGCGGTGGCAAGCAGAATGCCGCTATGTATATAAATAGTCTGCACTTCACCAATGGCGACTACACCTATACTTTACATGATGACTGGACCTCGGAAGACAACCATTATTCCAAAGGCCTTCATGTTACCAATAACAAAACCGGAAAAACAGCATCTTTGGATGCAAAAGGAAAGATTATCGGGTCACTCTTTCCTTTTGCAAATACGAGTGTTGTAAGAGAGAGCGATGAACTATAAACTTCCCTTTGTGCTCGGCAAATAATTCTTCAACGGATCTTTCTTTACTGCCATTTTAATGGCTTTCGCAAAGGCTTTAAAAATGGCTTCAATCTTATGATGTTCATTTTCTCCACGGCATTCGATGTGAAGATTGCACTTAGCCGCATCGGAAAAAGATTTAAAGAAATGATAGAACATTTCTGTCGGCACATCGCCTACTCTTTCGCGACTGAAATCTGTGTTCCAGATAATCCAGTTGCGGCCTCCAAAGTCAATCAGCACCTTAGCTTCCGCTTCGTCCATGGGCAAGGCAAAGCCGTACCGTTCGATGCCTTTCTTATCGCCTAATGCTTTTAAAATAGCCTCACCTAAAGCAATGCCGGTATCTTCTACCGTGTGATGTTCGTCTATCTGCAGATCGCCTTTTGCTTTAATGGTCAGATCAATCAGGCCATGCCGCGCAATCTGGTCGAGCATGTGATTGAAAAACTCAAGTCCTGTTTGAATGTTGGCCTTGCCGCTTCCGTCAAGATTAATGTCAATGGCAATTTCTGTTTCCGATGTTTTTCGAATATGCTTTATCACTCTGCCTTCGCCCTTCAAAAATGTATAAACATCTTTCCAGTATTTGGTAGCCAGTGCCACAACTTTATTCAGTTCATCCATGGAGTCTTTGACCTCAGCGCCGCCAAGGTCCGGATGATTATTTAGCCATATTGCTTTACAGCCAAGGTTCTTCGCTAACTGCACATCCGTGATGCGATCACCAATCACATAGGAACCCGGAATGTCGTATGCAGGGTTGTTCAGATAGTCGGTGAACATGCCAACACCCGGTTTGCGGGTTGGGAGATTATCTTCGGGATAGCTCCTGTCAACCAGTTGCTCTTTAAAGAAAATACCTTCCCCCTCAAATGTTTTCATAACGTGGTTATGCGAAGGCCAGAAATCGCTGTCCGGAAACTTTGGCGTGCCTAAACCATCCTGGTTGGATACCAGCACAAACTCATAATCCATCTCTTCGTAAATCTTTCCCAGGTATTTTAAGGCAAAGGGATAAAAAGTCACTTTCTCCAGCGAATCGATCTGGTACGACGGCGGATATTCTTTGATCATGGTGCCGTCGCGGTCAATAAACAAACATTTTTTCATCTTAAGGAAGTGGTTCAATTGAGTTAAATGGCTGGCCCTCTTTTGCAAGGTTCCAGTTATCCAGTAATTCTTTTTTGTGAAGAGTAGCCCATTCTATCACAAGTGACTGTGCACGGCTGGGTAAACTTCCTTCTAGTAGTGTAAGATCAAATATGCTTATCTCGCACTTATGTTCACCATACCACGCATGAAAATGCGGAGGATTGTGGTCTTTAAAATATAAATAGATAATGATGCCGTAAAACCGGCTAAGCTGCGGCATGAGAGGGATTTTGATTTTTCCATTCTTCGAAAGTTAAGCCCTTTAAATTGAGATAGGCAGCGTTTGGACAAATGTCCAGCTCATCGCTCCAGGTAATTCCATTACCCAACGGGTTTACATATACATTGAAAAAATTATCCCCTGTTTCCCAATAAACAAATACGCCTTTGCCTGCGAGATGCGAAAGGTCGAGGTAACCTGCCGAGCCGTCGGAATACCGTAGAAACAGCTTGTATTTTTCGGTTGCTTTTACCTCTGTAAGCTTTGGAAAATTCATGGTTGCAATTTACAATTTATATCCTGTTAACGCATTTATAAGCACTTGGTTTTGTTGCGGCGTACCCACCGTTATCCGCAGACTGTCTTCGCACAACAGCACATTGCTGCGGTTGCGGACAATGATGCCTTTCTCTTTCAGGTAATGATACACTGCTGTTGCACTTTCCATTCTTACCAGGACAAAATTGGCATCGGTTGGAAAGATCTTTTGCACTACGGACAAAGCACCCAGGCCTTTCACTAATTCATCTCTTTCTTTCACCGTTTCCTGTATCATGTGGTTTACATCCTGTAGGTTGTCCAAAGCTTTTAGGGCCAGTTCCTGCGTAGCCTGGTTAATGTTGTAAGGTGGCTTGATCTTATTCAGCACATCCACAATTTCTTTTGAAGCGAAGATCATTCCCAAACGAAGCGCCGCTAAGCCCCAGGCCTTTGAAAATGTTTGCATCACAACAAGGTTGGGATAATCTTTCAGTTCAGTAACGAACGAACGTTGACGACTGTAATTGATGTAGGCTTCGTCCACCACTACAATGCCATCAAAATTGTTCAGCACCATTTCAATGTCTTCCCTGTCCAGGCTATTGCCGGTTGGATTGTT
>DASVSM010000439.1:0-4311 GCA_036388115.1 Flavisolibacter sp. | reverse complement strand
TAAGCTTTTTCATGACGGGCTTCGTCGCCGGCAATTGTTTTACAGATTTTCGCCAACACGGCGTCGCCGCTTTTATCGGCTAGTTTGCCAGTATTTACGTGCGAAATTTTAGTGGCCCGTTCCTGGAAAGATGTATAGATGAATGCCTGGTATGGGTCTCCTTCCGTGCGGGGATCAAAACCGTTGGCCAATAAATTATGAATGGTAATTTCAACCTGCCGCATATCGGCACGTCCGGAGAGATAAAGGTATTTGTTCAAAAGATCGCCATGACGGTTTTCTTCCGCCGTCCAGCGGCGCGACCATTTTACCCAGCCCTTCTCAGAAGCCATGCTTCTGTCGTCATTGACTCCTGGAATTAAATTGAAAAAAGTCGTGTAGGTTGGTAAGGCTTCCTCAGTGATCATATTACCAACCAGCGAGGTAATAATTTCCGATGGGAGACCGGATGCTCTCTCCTGCAACTCCTTGATCTCTTTCAGTGCTTCATGCGCACTCATGACAGGCAGGAAATCAGCTGGTTGCCATGCCGTTTCTGCTTCCACCAGGTAGGAATCAACCGCTTCTAAAGCCATAGCATCGAGACCGGAGATAACCTCAATATTTTTTTCAAGTTCGTTTGGAGTCGGAGTAAAGTGTGTCATGCGATTCGTCGGGCTGCGCCTTCATAAACACAGCCACTGTATTTTTGTCAATAAATATGCCTGATAAAAAACTATTTCAGCCCGCTGCCAGCAAAATTACAAACGGTTCTGTAATCAGCAATAAGCTTTGTCAATAGCGTCTCCCAGGTCTTTTTCCAGTTTCTTGATCCACGAAGGTACTTGTTGTAAAATTTCCCAACTGCCATTATCACCAATGGTCATCTTAAAATTCTGGCTGTCAACCGACACCCTGCACACTTCATCCTGCCCTTCAAAAAAACCCTGAAAGCTGAACTCGATGCCGTTAATTGTTTTTGTAAACTGTTCCATGTATAAAATCTGCTGCCTGTATCACAATCAGCTTGCTTCTTTTCTTTTAGTTGAATTATTATGCTTCTTCCACAGCGGCTTCTTGTAGTTGCTCCTTGTGGTGTGGAATGTGCTTTATCGTTAACTGGTATTTTGTGTTCATGCTGATGTGAAATTCATTCACATTGATCATTTCCCTGATGACTTTATCATCCAGCAACGTACTAGCCAGGCTCGACGCAACCGGCGCATCAACTATCACATTGCTTAACCTTCCGTCTTTTAACTTAATAAGAAATTTATAGCCCGATTTACGTTTGTGGCCTGCTCTTTCAAAATCAGGTGCATTTAACGCAAACTGCTGCTCTGCAGCCAATGATCTTTTTAAAACGATGCGGAGAACGGGTAAATACTTAACCCAAACATTTGTAAACATAAAATAGGTTGAAAAATAAAAAAATATCGATTGCGGGCCGGGAAGGATGTCGTAAAGGTCGGCTTTTATATGCCAAAAAGACGATAATGTTTGCTAACGGGCAAAAACAACAGCACCTCGTAATGGCTATTCATGGCACGAAATTGCTAGTTATAGTGAAAACAATTTATGCTACCATTTTTTTCAGATATCCGCGATCGCGAACCGAAGGAAAGATTTTTGACGGCGCCTGTAGTCATTCTTCTTCTTTTGATGCTCACGTTTCTTGGTTCAGGCGTTTATATACTTGTCAGTACGTTCTTTAGCTGAGAAAAAAGTATTTTAATAACTCAATTCCCTTTATGTCAATCGCAGAATCAGGACAAGACATCCAGCTTTCAGGAAAGAGCGGAGAGACTTATACAGGAAGAATTTATAGCGATAAACACAGCACCAGCACCTTATCCGGCCAGGCTATTGTGTGTTTAACCAACAGCCATTTTTCGGACGAAAAATGGAGCCATCACGTAAACAGTATTTACAACACCAACGATGTAAATAATGCGCTTGAACATTTTAAGTTAAGGGATGACATTTCCCACATTATTCTAATTCCCCAACAATCCGTTGCCTTCAGCAGAGCCGATCATGTAGATGACCTGATCCGGAATTATTTGCACAGCTAAAAGCTACAGCAAGTCATTACGATGAAACCTGCTTCTCGCTTGTTACCATCCTTTCTTTTATAACATATTTCCGGAGGAAATCCTTCTTGGAATCGCGGTACGATGATACTGCTCCCATTTTGTACAAGGTATAGATGTAAATCCACGGAAGATCGAGCTGGTAATACAGGAATCCTGCCCTGGCCGATCCCGGGTAAAGATGGTGGTTATTGTGCCACTCGCCGGCAAATAAGCCAGGCCGAAGCTGGTTTACGGACAGATTGCTCCGGTCGAAATCAACACCCTCCACATGCTTTTCTTCTCCCTTAGCATGGCCGGTATAGTTAAAGGCACGAACGCCGATAAACCATAAAAGCGCCGAGCTGAACAAGGCACAGGCGAGTGCATGTCCACCGATAAAATAAAACGCTGTGTACCAAAATGCCCAGTTTAATGCCCAAAGTGTAACCGTGTAAAAAGGCGACGCAACAGAGCCCCACTTTTTATATTGCTCATAGGTATTTGTTGTCACACCGGTGTGTTTCATGAAATGGACAACCTTTTGGTATTCTGCTTCGCTGAGATTAGGATTAACCCGCTGGTGATTAAATTCAGCTAACATGCAATATAAGAAACCTGCCTGTGCATTATAGGGATCTCCGGGCTCATCAGACTTTGAATGATGTACGTGGTGTGAAACCACATAAATTTCCTCAGGCAATGTTTTAATCACCAGATTTTGCGTGATGATTCTCCAAATAGGATGGCTGAAACGATAGGCCTTGTGCGTACCGTAACGGTGAAACCAGATGGTACCGTGCGTACCCATGATGATCATGCTGTATGCAAGAAGCGCAATGAGCAGCTTGACCGAAAAATAATGAAAAACAAAGAAGTACACAAAGGGCAAAAAACAGATCATCATCGATACACTTGCAAAGGAGATCCAGTTCTTTTTTGACTTTAGGATATTAAGCCGGGAGAACATTTCCTTCCAAAGCTGTTTTGAAGTGGGTTTGATGAGTGTACCGTTCTCATCCTTCCAGCCATACGAAGGCTGCTGTAAAATGTTGTCGATAAAAGCCATAGTAAAAGGTAGTAAGGAAGTTGTATGAAATAATATGCCAACACCTTGGATATTGGACCAGATTCTTAATTTTTATTCAATACCGGAAAAATGATGATGCATCGACAAATAATGATGCAGTGTTAAGGCAATCGCCGGCGTTTACATTAGTCAAAACTGTCTTCATACGTAGCAAGCCGGGAAAATTCAGCACCATTGAAAATCCTCGCCAGGTTGGCATTTTTCGATGCCTTATAGGCCTCAAACTGGCTCTGCGGTACAATGCGCCAGAAATTTTTTGCCTTCAGATAACTGTAATCCGCATCTTTTAAAAACAGACCGTAAATCGCGTCTCTTTGTTTAAAAGAAATTTTTACGTAGTCCTCATTCAGGATTGCCTTTTTTTCAAAGAATTTTTCAATGTCTTCAGTATTCATATTCTAATTTTCGTAAAAAATAAATTTTTCAATAACTGCAGACCGAAAAACAACCAGAAACATCGCAACACAAAATTAAGATGCAAACTGATTGTCAGGTAACTTGCAGATTGTTTTCAAATATACCTTTTAATTGCCGAAGCACTGTATTACAAGCGGGTGCTTTATGATAGTTTTGGGATGACTACAGGAAAGAAATCCTATATTTGCCGGGTTATTTTGAGCCTCGCATTTGTAATCGTTAATTAGTTCTGCTCTGCATTTTTAGTTATCCCTTACCATTGCTTTCCTCAAGTATTTTTCAAATTTAATTAGTTAAGAACATGAACATTTATGTTTCCAACTTAAGCTTCGACGTACAGGACGAAGACTTGAGAGAATTTTTTACACCTTACGGTGAAGTTACGTCGGCAAAAATCATTACAGATAAGTTCACAGGTAAAAGCCGTGGCTTTGGATTTGTGGAGATGAGCGATGATGAAGCTTCCAGGAAAGCAATCCAGGAACTAAATGATGCTTCTGTAGATGGCAGAAACATTAAAGTAATGGAAGCCAAACCAAAAGAAGACAGGCCCGCCCGTAGCAATGGCGGTGGTGGCGGATTCCGCGGCAACAATGGCGGCGGATTTAATAAGAACAGATATTAATTCCACATCATAAAAGAAAGCCTTTGGAAATCCAAAGGCTTTCTTTTCCAAATTCCGGTTTGTTACTAAATTTATTCAATAATGTGAAGGCTATTTAAAAGCCAACAACATTTCACTTTTAAACATTA
>DASVSM010000438.1:0-4573 GCA_036388115.1 Flavisolibacter sp. | reverse complement strand
GGCCGGATTTGATTTTGATCGCACACAACAGTTTTACAATCCAATTTACCAAACCTGTTATGTGCTACCGCGAATTATGCAAAAAGACCTACGTAAGCAACAAGCCCTCGAATACCACGCAAAAGGAAGACCCGGAAAAATTGAAGTTGTACCAACCAAGGAAGCCAAAACACAACGCGACCTTTCACTTGCCTACTCTCCCGGCGTTGCCGAGCCCTGTAAAGAGATAGCTGCAAACAAGGAAAACGTCTATCAATACACGGCCAAGGGAAACCTGGTAGCGGTAATAAGTAACGGAACCGCCGTGTTGGGATTGGGCGATATTGGCCCCGAGGCCAGCAAACCGGTGATGGAAGGAAAAGGTGTTCTGTTTAAAATCTTTGCCGACATTGATGTGTTTGATATCGAAGTGGCAGAAACCGATCCTCACAAATTTGTGCAGATAGTGAAAGCATTGGAACCAACATTTGGTGGCATCAACCTGGAAGACATCAAGGCACCTGAATGCTTTATCATTGAAAAAGCGCTTCGCGAACAATTGAGCATCCCGGTAATGCACGATGATCAGCACGGAACGGCCATCATCTCCTCCGCTGCTTTGCTGAACGCCCTGCAACTGCAGAAAAAGAAGATCGATAAAGTGCGCTTTGTCATTAATGGCGCCGGCGCAGCGGCCATAGCCTGCATCAATTTATACGTTTCGCTAGGGGCACGGCCAGAAAATTTTTATGTTTTTGATATCAAGGGGCCATTAACCAGGGAACGCGGCGACCTCGAAGAGTTTAAACTAAGATTTGCCAATGCAACACCCGACTTAACGCTTGACAAAGCATTGAAAGATGCCGACGTATTTGTTGGCTTAAGCGTGGGCGGAGTTGTCACAGCGGACATGATAAAAGGCATGGCTAAAAATCCGATTGTGTTTGCCATGGCCAACCCTGATCCGGAGATTAGCTGGGAAGATGCCACCGGTGCAAGAAAAGACGTGATCATGGCTACTGGTCGAAGTGATTATCCTAATCAAGTCAACAACGTTCTTGGTTTCCCTTACATCTTCCGCGGTGCTTTGGACGTTCGGTCCACACAGATCAACGAGGCCATGAAACTGGCCGCGGTTAAAGCATTAGCCGAATTAGCGCAAACCGCTGTGCCGGATATTGTCAATCTTGCCTACAACACAAAAACCATTTCTTTCGGTCCGGACTATATCATTCCCAAACCACTTGATCCCCGCCTGTTGGCAACGGTTGCACCAGCCGTGGCGAAGGCCGCTATGGAAAGCGGTGTGGCGCAAAAGCCTATCGTTGATTGGGATGCATATGTGACTGACTTAAATAAACGGTTAGGGCTGGATAACCAGGTAATGCGGGTGCTTGGCAGCAAAGCCCGCCGCGATCCAAGACGGATAGTATTTGCAGAAGCGGATAATATCAAGATCCTGAAAGCAGCTCAGATCGTGATTGACGAAGGCATTGGCTTTCCAATTCTTTTGGGAGATGAAACAAAGATTCGTTCGATAGCCGCGGCAAACCATATTGACATCGATGGCCTACCAATCTACGATCCGCGTAGCGATGCTATGGAGGAAAAACGCAACCGTTTTGGCGAACTGTTTTTTAAAAAACGCGGCCGCAAAGGGTTCAATTACTACGAGAGCAAAAAGGTGATGAAGGACCGCAACTATTTTGGTTGCATGATGGTGGAAACCGGTGAAGCCGATGCGATGATCTCCGGGCTTTCGAAAAACTACCCGGATACCATCCGTCCGGCCATCCAGTGCATTGGTGTGGAAGACGGCATTGACAAAATTGCCGGCATGTACCTCATGCTAACGAAAAGAGGGCCATTGTTTTTAGCCGATACCACGGTGAACTTTCACCCTACGGCAGAAGAACTGGCGGAGATCACTTTACTGGTAGCAAAAGAAGTCCGCAACTTCAACATCATCCCCCGTATTGCGATGCTGAGTTACTCTAACTTCGGAAGCAGTAACTCGCCTGAGGCACGACTGGTGGCCGAGGCCAGAGCTATCGTAAAAGAACAAATGCCCAACCTGATTGTGGACGGAGAAATGCAGGCCAGCGTAGCCTTTAACAATGAGATTAGAAAGGAGAATTACCCTTTCAGCGAGCTGGTTGACAAAGACGTGAATACATTGATCTTCCCTAACCTGGCGGCCGGTAATATTGCCTATAACTTATTAAAAGAGGTAGGAGCTGCCGATGCCATTGGCCCGATTTTATTAGGTTTGAAGAAACCTGTGCATATCTTACAGTTGGGTAGCTCGGTGCGCAACATCACCAACATGGCAATGATTGCCGTAGTGGATGCACAACTGAAAAGCCAGGCTGCGTCGGACATAGCAACGGAAAGAATGTCGTGGTGGAAGCGCAGAAGAGACAGGAAGAAAGAATAAAGCAACGTAATGCGTAAAATTCAAAAGTAAAAAGCAAAAAGGCTGTTTTTAGCGGAAGCCTCTTTTTTGAGTTTTGAATTTTTACTTTTGACTTAAACAGGATGTATGAGTTTTTTTTCTGAATTGGGTAAGTTCCTTATGATGCTTCGCGGCATGTTTTCCCGTCCCGAAAACTTTAAGATGTATTGGCGGGAGTTCATGCACCAATGCTCTGAGATAGGGATTGGCTCTTTAGGTATCGTTGCCATCATCTCCCTTTTTATGGGCGCTGTTTCAACGGTGCAGACGGCCTACCAGCTCACTTCGCCCCTTATTCAGAAATATACCATTGCCATGGTGGTAAGGGACACGGTGATCCTTGAATTTGCTCCTACCCTTGTTTGTATTGTGTTGGCCGGCGTGGTAGGAAGTAAGATTGCAGGTGAACTGGGGAACATGCGTGTTTCGGAACAGATTGACGCCCTGGAAATAATGGGTGTCAATACAAAAGCTTACCTGGTGGCACCGAAGATACTGGCTGCATTAGTAGTGATACCCATGCTGGTAGTATTAGCAGCATTTTTAGGAATATGGGGCGGACGACTGGCGGGAACTTTAACAGGCATCCTTTCCGGCGATGAATTTGACAAAGGCCTGCTTGCCTACTTCGATCCCTATAATGCTTTTTTCTGCATGGTGAAGGCGTATACTTTTGCGTTTATCATTTCCAGTGTGCCGTCGTTTTATGGCTATCACGTGCAGGGTGGCGCATTGGAGATCGGCCGTTCAAGTACCCGTTCAGTGGTAGTAAGTTGTATCGCTATTTTGTTTGCTGATTATTTGTTATCAGCTATCTTACTGTAAGATGAGAAGGCTGCTCATCTTTTTTTTAGCTGTTACCATAATGAATGCGGTTATCGTCTATTTCAGGGATGACTTTCAATTCATAAAATACTCGACCTATCAGGAACTATATGGGCCTTGCGATGAAAACTGCCGTGAAAAATGGGACGACTTTTTAAAGCCTTATTCAACGGCTTCGATAAGTGAAGCCAGAAAAATTCTGCTTCCGCTACACGTTGACAAAGGCTCAACACTGATGAAAATTCAATTAATTGGCAGGCATCTCTACGCAAGGTTTCACCAGCAGTCAGGATTTCCAAACGGAATTATTCATCGCTCCAGCCCATTAAACCAGTACAAGATATTATCATCTGATACCACCCAAAAGCTTTGGTGTGGAACATGGGCACAAATGTTCTCCTTTTTTTGCTGGTCGCAGAATATCGTGTGCAGGAATGTTGAAATTTTTAAGCCTGGAGATCATCATGTCCTGAATGAATGTTATCTGCCCGAACAAAAGCAATGGGTGATGGTGGACCTTACCAGCGCCATATTGCTGGCTACAAGAAATGAGAAGCTCTTAAATGTACAGGACTTCCTGGCCAACTTGCAAAATCCGGATTCTCTGAAGATTATTCCTGCGGGCGCACAAGCAACACAGTTGTTTTCAGGCTTCCCTTTTAATGCCTCCGTCAAAAGCTATTATCGCCGGGAGTATCCCGTTTACTATTACCATATTACTCACACACCTACCGTTTATACCGGGTCAGCCAAATTAAAACGGTTCTTTCTCCCCGTTTATTGGTACGAGATTTTCAGTGCAGATAATAAGATCCCTTTTCTTTTCTGCATAAAACTTATAGTTGTTGGTATCTGGATAGTCTTGGGAGGCTTAATTTTAGTGAAACGTTTTCATGATTGAAGTAAAAGGTTTAAGAAAAGGCTTTGGAGACAAAACCATTATCAATGGGGTGGATGTAAATCTTCATCCTGGTATCTGCAATCTTATCATTGGAAGCAGTGGTAGTGGTAAGAGCGTTTTTACAAAATGCGTGGTGGGGCTGTTTCAACCCGACAGTGGCCAGATACTGTATGATGGGAAGGACTTCACTGCCATGTCCACGGAGCAGAAAAAAGAAATACGGAAAGAGATTGGTATGCTGTTCCAGGGCTCTGCTTTGTTTAGCAGTATGACGGTTGAACAGAATGTTGTTTTTCCTTTGGATATGTTTACCAAAGACAGTCCCAAACGGAAACAGGAAAGGGTGAATGAAGTACTGGAAAGGGTAAACCTGAAAGGCGCCAATAAGAAATTCCCGGCCGAATTAAGTGGCG
>DASVSM010000437.1:0-2638 GCA_036388115.1 Flavisolibacter sp. | reverse complement strand
TCATCCTGTATCTGCTCACTATACAAGCTATCCTGCGGTAGAATCATCTGCAAACGCATCAGCACACCTGCACTGACAGCCTTTTCCTGCGTCTGTACAGTTCCCGTAATTGCATAGTTGCCCAGGCCAATATTTGTTGTGGCCGGCAATTGCGGAGGACGCGATTTTTCCCTTTCAAAACGCATTGAATCATTGCCGGAAAACCCGATCAGCAACCGTGCGGTTCTTGCCCTTCTCCGGAACGATTCACCACCTCGTGCAGCGGCATCTTCGGTCGATAATTCGAATGCTTTTTTATTCAGCTCGCCAATATTATCCATCTCCGTTACACCTCCCAAACCTTGCGATGCAACAGAGCGAATGAGTGCAATGTCCCGCTGGTCTTCAAAGTAAAAACCGCGTTGCAAAAGGTTGGCAAGATTGTCGGCAGGCTTTGGCGAATTCAGGTTAATCATCGAACCATCGGACAGCCGCCTGGGCACTTCTTCAAAATCTTTTCTTAATACATCAAACAGGTGAAGAAACAGGTACAACAACACGGCACCCAATGAGAATAAAAAAACACGTTCCAGATTCCTGCTTCTGATAAATGAGGCCATGCTTACTGTTTAGGGGGTAACGAATCGTTTTTAATAATGATGCTGTCCTTTATCGTTCCGGTGAGCGGCTGGTTGGTGGGAAACAGCAAGTGTCGCTGAACCGGCACGGTTACATTTTGAAACTGCACGTTCCGCAATTCCACGCCCTTGCCCTGCAGCAAAACGGCGGTTGTAAAATCTTTGAACGTGATGTTTTCCAGAATAAGAATTTTATTATTGACTGTTGCTTTAATAGCCGGGCCATTGTACGCTGAATCTCGTTGGAGTATCATGCCATTCCCATTAATGTGCAGGGTGTCCTGCCTTACAAACAACGTATCGCTCAGGATGATCGTTTCGCCAAAATTGCCCGAGGTCATTTGGAAAACGCCGGAAGCCAATCCCAAACTATCGCTTAGTTTTTTCTCGCCGGCGTTCAATGTTTTAGCCGGCGGCGGCTTTGGAATGGAGGCTTCCAGCTCTTTGTTCTTCGACCACAGCCAGTAACAGGCACCTGCTAACAGGAGACTGAGTAACAGAAGTGCCAGAAGAGCAGTGTTGCTTCTTTTTCGTTTTGGTGTTGCAGCAATTTTTGTTGTTTCTCCTGCTGATGCAACAGCCGTTACCTCCTTGTTACTTTCGTTTTTTTTTATAAGAACAGGCTTGGTTGCTTTTATCTTCAGCGGCTTTTTATCATTGCGCACCAACACAACTGTGATGTTGTCCTTACCGCCCGCATTGTTAGCTGCATTGATCAATGCTTCGCCTTTGTCGGCCAGTGTTTTTGATGCGGCAAGAATGGAGGTCATCGTCTCGTTGTTCACAAGGTCCGTTAAGCCATCGCTGCAAAGCATCAGCATATCGCCGGGCAGGAAAGGTGATGATCCCGTTTCGATGTACTCTTCTTTCACGTCTATCTGCGGATCAAAACCGAGGGCTTTGTTGATCTCGTTGCGCTTTGGATGCGACATGGCTTCTTTTTCCGAAAGCCGCCCGCTATCTTCCAAAAAGCCAACGAAGGAATGGTCTTTCGTCACCTTTACCAACGAACCGTCACGTAAAAGATACATCCGTGTATCACCCACATGCGCATAATAAAACTGGTTGTTGGCCACATCAACCACAGCTACGGTCAGCACGCAGGCCATCTGCTGATTGCTGCCGCCTTTTTGTTTTTCCTGGTAGATATTCTGATTGGCCTGGAAGAAGCTTTCCTTCAGCACCGGGATCACTTCGGTGAAGGGTTGCTTCAGGTTTTGAAGGATCGTTTCTTTTGCGATGGCAGCCGCCACTTCGCCGCCATCGTAGCCGCCAACGCCGTCAATCACACAGGCAACGATCCAGCCGTTGAACAGGCCTTCTGCAATGAAAGTATCTTCGTTGTTATCCCTGACCTTTCCTGTATCGGTAATGCCAAAAAAGTTTTCAGCCATTCTTTCTGTGCGTGTTTTTAATTTCTGCAAAATGGGCAATGAGCATGCAAACACAAATGCCTAAGAGTACAAGCGAAATAACTGCTGCCATGATCAGGGTTTAAATATGTTTACGCCTACAATACCGTTCAAAAGAATGCGTGAATTAAAAGGCAGCTCGTTCCACTGCGGCACCGCTTCTTCGCTACGCTGCACTTCCTTTTCATTTACCACGGTCTTTTCTCCAAACGAAGCGAGGTAGATCTTATTATCATCCTTGTTCAAACGGATTCTTAAATGTGGCGAATTCACCCAGTCGGAGGGTATTTTAAAATACTGTGCCCCATCTCCTATTTCTTCCTTGCCGGAGACGATGATTTCTTCGGCTGTCATCAGGTATTCTATTTTTTTGCCGGCATATTCTTTATCGGGAACAATGGTTTCAAATCTTGCGAACGCTTTTTTATTGGCAGTCGGCGAAGCGGCTCCCGGTGTACTGCTGATCTGCTGTTCATCAAACACGAGGTCTTCACGATAAGGAATTTCGTAATAACCATCGCTGTAAAAATGAAAATCTTTTAGGATATCGGGATTGATATCAAAGGTTTGTGCAATACCGGTCTGGCGTGGAATGTAGGTCACCCGCAG
>DASVSM010000436.1:0-2633 GCA_036388115.1 Flavisolibacter sp. | reverse complement strand
GGGAAAGCTTCCGCCAACTATTTCAAAAAATTTGATGAAGCATTCAAAGGCTATGATGTGTCGTACCTGCGTGCATTTTTTAATGATTCGTATGAAGTGGATGATGCCAGGGGACAAAGCAACTGGACACCGGAATTATTTGAAGAATTTAAAAAGCGCAGAGGTTATGATCTGAAGAATTATTTACATGCCCTGTTTGGAAAAGCGGCTGCCGATATGAACAGCCGTGTGCTATACGACTACCGTTCTGTGATTGACGAATTATTGCTGGAGCATTTTACGGAAGCATGGCAGAAGTGGGGCAAAACAAAAGGAGGAATGGTGAGAAACCAGTCGCATGGATCACCTGCCAACACATTGGATTTATACAGTGCTGTTGATATTCCAGAAACGGAAGGCACGGATATTTTACGTTTTAAATTTGCGTCTTCTGCAGCCAACGTGACCGGCAAGCCATTGGCTTCATCCGAATCGGCAACATGGCTGAACGAACATTTTCTTTCGTCGTGGGGTGATGTGAAAAAAATCATTGACCTGTACTTTCTGGGCGGTGTCAATCATATTTTCTATCACGGCACGGAGTACTCGCCGAAAGACGCGCCGTGGCCGGGCTGGTTATTTTATGCAGCCGTACATTTTCAGCCCACCAATCCGCAGTGGAAGGATTTTAAAACGCTGAATGATTACATCACAAGGGTGCAATCGTTCCTGCAAAGCGGCCGGCCGGATAATGACGTGCTGGTGTATTATCCCATCATCGACCGCTACTCGCAAACGGGTGGCGAATTGCTGCAGCACTTTGATGGCATGGAGCGCAACTTCACCAACACCGATTTTGAACATGCATCGAAGTGGATGGTGGACAAAGGATACGGATTTGATTTCTTTTCGGATAGACAATTGCAGAAAGTGTCATTTACAAATAATGGGTTGATGTCCGGTGGTAATAGCTATCAAACAATTCTGTTGCCAGCGAACAAACTTATCTCTGAAAAGACATTACAAAAGCTGGTTGACCTGGCAAAAGCTGGAGCAACTGTTCTTGTTTATAAAGCAATGCCGGGAGATGTGCCGGGATTAGGACAGTTGGAAAGCAGGCGCAAACTGTTTCAGCAATTAACAGCAGCCATGAATTTTACTGAACAGGGCAAATTGAAAAAAGCCATGGTTGGAAAAGGAGCTTTTTATGTAAGCGATGATCTGGATGCTTTGTTGGCAGCAAGCAAGGCAAGGAAGGAAACGCTTGCCGATAAGGGACTGAGCTTCATTCGCAGAAAGAATGCTGATGGCATTACCTATTTCATCAACAACCGTTCAGAGAAAGCATTCAATGGTTGGGTGCCTTTGCACGGTACCATTAATTCTGTTGCCTTGTTTGATGCCATGACCGCAAAAAGTGGCCTGGCAAAATGGAGAAAATCCGGTGACGGAGAAACAGAGATCTGGCTGCAACTGCAACCTTCTGAATCAATCGTTGCCCAAACATTTGTTGCGAAGAAAACAGGCGCAGCCTATGCCTATTATGAAGAAGCTGCTAAACCACAGGAAATTAAAGGCACGTGGACAGTTACATTTCTCAATGGCGGCCCTGTATTACCTGCAAAGCAAAGCATTAATAAATTAGGTTCGTGGACTGAGTTTGGCGGTGACGATGTAAAGAACTTTTCGGGTGTCGCTAAATACACTACAACATTTCAAAAACCATCCAATGCACTAACCGGCGGATGGGTATTGGATTTGGGCAAAGTGCATGAAACGGCTGAAGTATTTCTGAACGGGAAGAAGGTAGCGACGTTGATTGGACCAACCTTTCAAACCATCATTCCGTCATCGCTTTTGAAACAGACCAATACACTTGAGATCGTTGTTGCTAACCTGATGGCGAACCGTATTTCCTATATGGATCGCAATAACATTCCGTGGAAGATTTTTTATAACACCAACATGCCCGCACGCAGAAGAGAGAATGCGAAGAATGGCATCTTCGATGCTTCCGGTTGGAAGCCTTTGCCATCGGGATTATTAGGTCCGGTAACCTTAACAGGAGTGAATTATGCGCAGTAAACTGCAGGCATTACTGCTGTTCTTTGTGGGTAATTTCCTCTTTTTTGTTGATGTGAATGCACAACGGGATCTGCCTGTTTCCAAACCACTGTTTGCTGATCCAATCTATGACGGTGCAGCCGATCCCGTTATCATATGGAATAAACAAGAAAAGAAGTGGTGGATGTTTTATACCGCCCGCCGTGCAACAATGAATGATACTACCGGAGTAAAGTGGGTTCATGGTACAAGAATCGGGATTGCCGAATCAAAAGATGGAAGAACATGGGCCTATAAAGACACTGCCAACATCTCTTACTATCCGCCGCATATCTACGATAAGAATTATAGTACCGTAAACGACCAGTCTCCCCTCTCTAGCTCTGCTGGAGAGGGGCCGGGGGTGAGGACCTTTTGGGCGCCTGATGTGATAGAAAGCAATGGTATCTATCACATGTACCTCACGTATGTTCCCGGCATTTTTAGCGACTGGAAGCACCCACGCAATATCGTTCATCTAACCAGTAAGGATTTGCTGAATTGGAACGCAGAATCAACATTGAAACTGGTGAATGATAAAGTGATTGATG
>DASVSM010000435.1:0-2291 GCA_036388115.1 Flavisolibacter sp. | reverse complement strand
AACCATTCATCGCTAACTCCTTTGCCTGGAAGCGCATGACGGCGGCAAGGTGACGGTCTAACTCCCTTACCCCGCTTTCCCTGGTATAATCCTGTATAATTTTTTCGAGAAGCTTCTCGCTGATCTTGAATTTTGATGATTTCAAACCATGCGCTTCTACCTGTTTTGGAATCAGGTGACGTTTCGCAATTTCAATTTTTTCTTCCACCGCATATCCGCTCAGGTCAATGATCTCCAGCCGGTCGCGTAAGGCAGGCTGGATGGTTTGAAGATTATTAGCGGTAGCGATGAACAAGACCTTGCTCAGGTCATATTCCTGCTCGAGGTAGTTGTCGTAAAATGAATGATTTTGTTCGGGGTCCAACACTTCCAACAAAGCGCTGCTGGGGTCACCACGAAAATCACTGCCTACTTTGTCAATTTCATCCAGGATCATGACGGGGTTGGATGACTTGATTTTGCGGATATTTTGAACGATCCTTCCCGGCATCGCACCAATGTATGTTTTCCGGTGTCCGCGTACTTCGCTTTCGTCATGAATACCACCTAAGCTCAGGCGCACATATTTTCTCCCGATGGCATTGGCAATGCTTCTGCCCAGGGATGTTTTCCCAATTCCCGGAGGGCCGTAAAAACACAGGATCGGGCTCTTCATATCCCCTTTCAGTTTCAGCACGGCAAGGTATTCAAGAATCCGCTCTTTGATTTTCTCCATGCCATAGTGATCTGCGTCCAGGATCTCCTTTGCCTTTTTAAGATCATAGACATCTTTTGTATAATCTTCCCATGGAAGGTCCAGCATCAGGTCTAGATGATTGTACACAACCGAATAATCCGGCGTACTGGGATGCATCCTTTCCAGCTTTTCGATGCCTTTTTTGAAGGCTTCTTTTGCCGTGTCGGGCCATTTTTTTGTTTCGGCTCTTTTCTGCAGTTCTTTTACTTCCCTTTCATTGGGGTCGCCGCCAAGCTCCTCTTTAATGCTTTTTAATTGCTGCTGCAAGAAGTATTCGCGTTGCTGCTTGTCAATCTCCGTGCGGGTCTTATTGGTGACTTTATTTTTTAGTTCGGCAAACTGCAGCTCCTTCTGCAAAAATTGCATCAGCAGTTCGGCTCTTTCGCGAAGGTTGTTTAGCTGTAAGAGTTGTTGCTTATCGCGTATATCAATCGTCAGGTTACTGGAAACAAAATGAATAAGAAAAGAAGCGTTCTCAATGTTTCGCAAAATAACCGATGCTTCTGCCGGGATGTTTGGCGACAGCTGAATGATCTCTGTGGCCACATCTTTTATGTTGGCAACATACGCATCAAAATCAGGATCTCTTGGCGCTTCTTCTTCTACTATGGCAGAAATCTTTGCTTTGAAATAAGGGTCCTCTGTTACAAAGCCGTCAATGGAAAAACGGCTTTTGCCTTGTATGATGATTGTAGTACCACCATCCGGCATTTTTATTTGTTTGATGATCTTTGCCACTGTTCCAATCTGCTCCAGGTCTTTAGCGGCGGGATCTTCAATATTGCTGTCTCTTTGCGCCACCACGCCAATCAGCCTTGTGCCTCTGTAAGCATCGTTTACAGCCTTGATGCTTTTATCTCTTCCAACGGTTATTGGCAGTACAACACCCGGGAACAAAACAGTGTTACGCAGGGGTAATAACGAAATTTCTTCCGGAACTTCTATTCTATCGTTCATATCACCATCCGCCTCATTTATGGGCATGATGGGCAAAAAATCAATCTCTTCTTCCGGTTTGAATAGTCTTTTCACGCAATAAGTTTTTTTCGAAAGTTCTAAAAATGACCTGCGAATGTACAATAGGATCGGCTACTGCTCAAGCGTAGTAGTTATGCACCAGGAAATAGTATGGTTGGCAGCAGGGTTTGAACAATACTCATAAAGCAAAAAGCTGTCGTAGCAACACGACAGCTTTTTTGAACGGCCAGTATAAAAATGTTATTGTTTCATCACCTTTCTGCTGATAATCGATCCGTTCTGCTGTACCTGGAGGATGTACATTCCGCCGGATAAGGAAGGTATCTCTTTCAACGACAGGCTGTTGATACCAAGTGCCACAGGGTATTTTTGTCGTTTAATGATGTGCCCCGAAGCGTCTAGCAAGGCAACTTCTATTTGTGATGACGATGTGGTTGTTACATCAAATGAAAGCGTTTGTTTGAAGGGATTAATCAGGTTAGTTACCGTAAATTCCTCTGCATTGTTATGAAGAATGATCGTATGTGATTGTGTTCTTGCACCGTTACTGGTGAGAAGCGCCAAACGATAAAATGTC
>DASVSM010000434.1:0-1697 GCA_036388115.1 Flavisolibacter sp. | reverse complement strand
CCCATCAACATTAATTACCGCCCCATTTTCTGCTACCCATTTGGTGGCAGCATATATTTCATTAATGGCCTGCGGATAGACTGCATCAGGGGTTCGGGTATAATTAACAAAAACGGCAACTGCACCGGAACTCACTACCAGGTCTCTTACCATTCTCTTGTGCGTTGGAAAATCACCAAGCACCCAACCACCGCCATGAATAAACATAAAGACAGGCAGTATGCCTTGTTCACCTTCGGGCCTTACAATATGCAAGTGAATAGTAAAACCATCTGCCGTTATCGTTTTCTCTGAAATGTCAATACCGGTAAGGTCAACTTTTGCAGATGCCTGGGCATCCACAACCGCTTGCCGTGCATTAACAGGACTCATTGTTTCCAAAGGCGTTCCTTTGTTTAATTCTTTCAAAAAATCTTTTACACGACTATCAAGATGAGGGTCCGAAGCAAAGTCTCGTGATATTCCAGGTCTTGCCATGGTTACAGTACTCATAATAATTGTTTTATTATTTTAAATAAGTTTAGGGATACAGCGTAAAGAGAATTGGGCAGGATTGAATGATTATTAACAAGTGAGTTCTATTTGTACCTCATTTACAATTGCGTTAGTTCCTTCTTTCATCAACAACCTTTACTGGTCTGTTTTTCAATAAGAAGTTAACCTTGTCTGCAGTAGTTGTTTCATAATCCTTTTGCCGCCGCTTCAATTACATCAGCCACCTTTTGCGGCTGCGAAACAAATACCAGGTGGCTACCTTTTATTTCTGTGACAATGGTACCAGCTCGTTTATACGTTCTTCGTTCTATCACTGGATTCAGGCTCTTGTCTTCTGTGGCAATGATGCCATAGGAAGGCTTTGTTTTCCAGGCAACTTGTGTAACCGGCGCAGCGAATGCCTTGGCTGAAATGGCGATCTGAGAGTCGTATAAAAAGTCCGCTTTTTCCTTGCTTAAATCGCCGGCAAATCCTTTATGAAATTTTTCTTTTGAGTAATAAATCAGGCCGTTTTCATCAGGTAACATCACACCATTCTCCGCAGAAGCGGGTGCTGACTGAGCAAGATCAAGCGTACTCTCTCCCAGGTCCGGTTGCCAGGCAGCCACATAAACCAACCTCGCTACTTTTGGGTGTAAACCAGCCTGTGTAATCACTGTTCCGCCCCAGGAATGACCTACCAGTATAACAGGACCATCTTGCCTGTCAATGGCATAATTGGTAGCTATTACGTCATCCTCCAAAGAGGTTAATGGATTTTGTACTATGGTGACCCGATACCCTTTTTTCGTAAGGATCTTATACACATCTGCCCATCCGGATCCATCTGTAAAAGCGCCATGAACCAATACGATGTTTTTTGCGGTTGTTTGCTCCTGGGCGGTTACGGGAATCGCCGTTGCAATTATGCAAGAGAAAACCAGGAGGGTGACAATAAATTTAATTTCTACAGGAAGTAAACTGCTTTGTTTTTTCATTGCTTTTGATTTTTAAATAGTTTGACGTTATAGTTATTTGCTCTTGTGCCACTTTTATTTTTCATTTTCGGTAATTATGGCTGCTAACAAAAGGATCGCATTTGCATAGCACAAAATTCTACCATTGATCTTCAAACCCTTTGCTCCTTGCATTCATCTTCTTTGATTGTTTCGTTCAATTTGTCAATTTCTCAGCCAGTGGATTGTGTGCTCAGCGCAACCATT
>DASVSM010000433.1:0-4969 GCA_036388115.1 Flavisolibacter sp. | reverse complement strand
CTTATTTTTTCACTAAAAAACTATTCGACAAAAAACCTGGACTTGTGATTAATGAAGAAGGTATTTATGACAACACGAGTGCCTTTAATTTTGGACTTATTCCGTGGACTGACATTTCACAGGTTTATGAACGAACTGTTCAAGCATCAATTGCTTCTAAGCAACGATTTGTAACAATCGGTTTAGTAAACCCCGACGAATACATTTCGAAGGAAACAAACATTCTCAGAAGAAAACTTTTAGCAGCTAATGCTAAAAATTATGATTCACCAATTCACATTTCGACAAATGGATTAGAGACAAATCATACCGAACTATTTAAATTAGTGAACGAGTATTTTAAAAAGTACAAACATGTTGCATGACAAAAGCTACCAGCACACAGGTTTGCCAAAATAGGAGCTGATGGGCAAAGGCTCATGTTTGGCATTTCGATTTATCTTCAGTACAAAGGTTGCGTTGGCGTTCCTTGACCTCCCTACTTCAGCTATCCTGTTTGTTGTAAGTACTTTTATGAAACCTACTAAATCACAATCATGAAGATTTACTTAGCTTCAGTTGTTGTAATTCTTCTTTGTGCGACACTTTGCAGTGCACAAACAACTGATAAGCCAAAACTAAGTGCCGTATCATTTGAATTAGGTAAGACAGGACTGATATACAACGTGAACTTTGACCATAAACTTGCTTCGAAGAACTTTGGTTTTCGTCTTGGTGCAGGTTCTAATTTTGGTCAATATCTAAGTGTTATATCCGTTGGCGGTGGTGGTTATCATCTTATTGGCAGAACAAAAAATTTCTTCGAACTTGGCTTAGATATACAATACCTCATAGCAGATGAAGTAAGTGACGACCAGAAAGACTTCGCGTCTATTTTTGTTTATCCTGACTATTCAACCAAGACAATTTATCAAAGCCTGAACTTTGGCTATCGCCGGTATGGAAAGAATACTATGTTCAGAGTTGGATTGTCACCTGGAATAATTAAAGGTGAACTCATACCTGGCGGTTATATTAGTTGTGGCTTCTCATTTTAGTTTGTCACTTCCCTTTTAATATGAAACTAAAGCAGCCTACCACAGCAGTATTGTAAAAGCAGGGCCGGGGAATATAATTTCAAAAAATTATCTTTATTAAACAACAGCAGGTAAGTGTGAATGATAAAACAAACATTCCCTGCCTTCACAGCGCTGTAAACCTGTCAGCAGTAATCCTAACTCAAAATGCGCATAAAATACTTATCGACTTTTTTTCTGCTAATGTTTTTTTGCAACCTTCTTTATGGACAAAAAAAGTTTAAAGTTGTAGCGAAAGAAACCGGAACATGGAGAGATATTTATTGTTTAGTTGACGAACAAGGGAAACTAATACGAGAGCTGGACACAGCTAAATATTACGTTTGTTTTAATAACGAGCAATACGTCTACTTTGCAATATTTGGAATAAAAAATAGCCCCCGGTGGACAGCAATTGACGCTGATGAGAATGTTTTATTTCAAGTTTATAACACAAGCTTCGGTGAACCAAGTCCTGACAATTTGATAGAAGACAAAATTAGAATAGTAGATGAGAATAATAAGATTGGCTTTGCGAATAACAAGGGGACCATCATCATAAAGCCTCTATTTGAAGTTGCAACCTCTTTCCACAAAGGGAAAGCAATCATTGGAGATAAATGTAAAAAAACCCTTGGGATGAACATGCAAAAAAACGGATTGCCATCACTATTCTATGGTTTGTGAAAAACACGGTTATATAAATGAAAAAGGTGCTGTTCTGAAGATTGGCAATTTTGCTTTTGAACAAATAGCGAAAGAAATTGATTGGAGAATGCCGGATGAATAAAAGTACTAACGCCAAAAGGCAGGCATAAGGAACTCTTATCAACTTTAGAACTAATTTCCAGCCTTTAAATAAATGAAGAATGTAGTTGCCATCCAAACGATCTTCATTATCCACATCCGTCAACGCTTTTGCCATTTGCAGAAAGACAAAAGCAGCATTCATTCGCTCCAGATTGTCATTGGTTTATGAAGCATCTGTTTACCTTTTTATTCTCCTATCTATGCGTAACGACCTGCCTTGCACAGCATCAACAAGCAACCACCCTTAGAGCATCTATAAACTTCAATATTGCGTTAAACGGATTAGCCACCAACGATGCCGGCGTAGGATTGGGCCTGGATGCTTCTTTCTTTTCGAAACGACGTTTGCAGGCACTTATTGAAACAAGTGCTGACCGTTTCATTGGCGATAAACTGCTGTTGCTCGATACGATCACGGGCAAAAAAGGTAAAAGTGCTGCGGTTTACAGCATTAGAGTCGGCCCGCAGCTATTCGTATCTGAAAATATTGCGCTGGCAGCTACTTATGGGCCCTCATGGCATGTGGTGAGAGATTTTGGATACACTTTAGACGGCGGGTTCAAATACAGTATTACCTTTTTCTTTGGAAAAGAAAAGAGCTTTATAGCCAAGATGTTTATGGTAAACATACCTGTTGAAGAACGAAAGATTCAATACCTGGGGATCGCAGCAGGGTTTCAATTTTGATTTGCACTTCGCTGGCCGGCCATTGTGAAAATATGGCCGATGCCAAGAAAAATAAAGAAGAAAAAAGGCTGAGTTGGACATAAACGGAAAACGCCAGCTTTGATTTTCAGCACAGGCCTTCCCATTTCATCCGCTACTTTATACAATTCCTGCACATCCCGCTTTCTAAACCTAAGGCAGCCAGCCATCTTTGCCCTAACAAAACCCACTCCATGACGATCACTTATCCTCACACCATCAAAAACTCCATTGGCGAAGAACTCACCTTTCTTGCCCTGCAAAAAGAACCAGACGGTGACCGCCTCCTCGTCTCTAATTCAGTTGTTCCGGGAAGCGGGCCATTGATGCATACCCACTTTCTGCAGGATGAATCGCTGACGGTTGTAAAGGGAAAGATCGGCTACCAGGTGCTGGGCGGGCCCGAGCTATTTGCCGGCGTGGGTGACACGGTCTTTTTTGAACGTGGTACGCCGCACCGGTTCTGGAATGCCGGCGAAGACGTGTTGCAATGCAGAGGCTACATCAAGCCTGCAAACACCATCGTCTATTTTCTCTCAGGGATTTTTGCGGCGCAGAACAAAAGCGGTACCCATCGTCCCGAGATGTTTGATGCAGCCTTTCTCACCAAACGATACGCATCGGAATATGATCTTCCTGAGATACCGAAGTTTGTAAAAAAGGTGGTCATTCCTGCTACCTATTACGTAGGAAAAGTTTTGGGTAAATACAAACATTTTGCCGATGCTCCGGAGCCTGTCAAATAATCATTGCCATAACCCTTAGATACAAACCAAGTAAAATGCCGGCGATGCCGGCATTTTGATTACCTCTTTTTGTTATAACGATCCCATTAACCGGCACCATCCTGCCTGCCCCTGCTCACCGAAAAATCACCAATGATATTTCCGCACCGCAGGCCTACTTCACAATCGAACCGGTAATGGATGCCGCCGTAAATGCGGCTTTCGCTGGCTTCTTTTGCCATGGCCTCAAGCCTTGCTTTATCACCCGGGAAAACGTATCCTAGCACCGTTGCCGCCGCTCCGGAAAAGGTAGAGTGCCCGGATGTGTACGAAGGGAAATTAGGAAGGCCGATTGTTTTAATAGAACCATCCATTTGCGATGGCCGCGGATAGAAATAAAAGCTCTTCGTATCCCAGCAACAAATGCCCGCATCCTGAATAGCCATGTTCATTAAACTCAACGTCCGGGCGGCCCTTAATTCATTCATCTTGTTACGGGCAATCAGGTCGCAGGCAATCTCGTTCCAATGGCCGGGCGGCGTGTAAGTGCCTACCCCATCCGACCAAAACATGGCAATGCGCCACGAGTCGGTACTGGGATTGGTAGTGTACCGGCGAACTTCCTGCAAGGCAGTATTGAACTCAGGTGAGCCAACCGGTGGGGGCGCCTGCGGACGCAAAGAATCTCGCTGAGAACTGCTGATGTTCCAAAGTTTCACGTTGCCAAAATAAGGCAGCATGGCCGGACGTGCAGGCGTTTCCAAACTTTTCCACGGAACAGAAATACCACGGGCCACCGCACTTGTTTCCAACTGTGCCCACAATGTTGGATTACCCACGGCTTGTCCCATGCCATCGGCACGGTAACGTACCAATGTTTTTTCTACCACGTAATTGGCAATGGCCTCACCAGCCGCTATGTCAGAAGCGGTGGCCGCACCTGAAAGCATCTTGGCTTTCTTCTGGTCGGTGGCCATCTGCTGCAGTTCAACAGAATCAAGCGGGAAGAACACTTTTAATAAGCGCAAAGAAACCTTTGCAACCACCGCGTCTTCCGACGGGTAAGATGGCAATGAAGTTTGAATGGCCTCCAATGCTTTTACGCTGTTGTGATTAACAGAGGGAGCCATGCGGTTGTACTGGAACTTGTACTTCCAGCAACTTACCAGTGCATCGTATAGCGCTACCGAAAGATGTCCGTAAGCACGGGAAGCATACGGCGGGTTGGCAAACGGAAACTTTGGATAAGCACCGGGGTTAGCTGCACTGGGCACCGGGTAAGTGCCGTCAGGATTTGCTTCCGGCGGAATGTTATAACGGGCTACCAGTTTCCTGGCCATTTCGTTCCATTTGATAATGCCGCTGCTGCTCCATTGTTCGATGAGCTTTTTATCGGTCTGCGAAAGGCTGGCCTGCAGTTGAGCAATCTGGCTGATCTCAGCTTGATAGGCAGCGCTGTTGGTGGCATCCGGTGCCGGTATTGTTACTTCGCTGCTGTTGGCAAGAACAACTGTTTTCCAGGTGCCGCCATTGGCTTCTACGGTCGTGGGCTCGAAACTTTCAACAGCCCTTTGTTCAACATTTTTGTTACAGGCAATTAAATAGGAGCCAACGGAGAGAAGGCTGATATAGAAGGAAGCTTTTTTCATTTTCTTAATTTGTGTGGAGAAAGAA
>DASVSM010000432.1:0-2825 GCA_036388115.1 Flavisolibacter sp. | reverse complement strand
ATCGCTCCACACCTTTTCATCCACTGTTACAGGATATTTCTTCTTTAACTCCGCTACCCACCGCTTTTCCAATTCAGCCTGGTAATCATTGATCACCAAACCTTTTGCATCTTCATAATTACGTGGCATGCCCTGCGGATAGGTTTTCAGTATTAGGGCAAAAGAAGACGTGTTATCTGCTTTGTTAACAACAGGAGCAGTTAAAACACCTGCGCCCAATGTTTCTTTTTCAGCTTTTGGTATTTGTGTCAATTCAAAACGGCCGGAATCGCTCGTAATCTTTTCGGAATAGTTGGCAACCACCGTTTTCCAGTCTGCCGCATTTTTGCGCAAGGCCTTGTGCACTTCATTTCCACTTTCAATATGCGAAGCATAAAACAGCACAGCATCGGCACTTTGCTTCCATACATAAGCTTCTTTGTGTTTCTGGAAATAATCCATCAGCGCTGCAGAATCGGTTTGCGCCGGGGTCCATACCTTCTGCTGCATGATTTCAAAAAACAAATTGCCATCCGCAAATTCTGTTATCTGCCTGCGAAATTCGTCATTAAAATCTTCCAGGTGTTCTTCGTAATAGCGTAGGGCGGTTGACTCGGTAAACTCATCCCACACCTGTGTAAACGGTTTTGAACCGGACCCATTGCTACGGTGGCGGTTCACCTGCGCATAATTCATCCAGTCGTTTGCACTGGCAGTATGGTCACCCATCTTCATAACAGCCGTTCCCGGCTGAACCGTCAGTTGTGTGGAAGGCCGAACGCCATTAAATACGCTGTCGGTGAAAGCCCACAGGTCCTTTTGTGAAGCTAGCAGGTTGCGGTAACCAGCCTGCTTCATTACTTTTTTAGCTAACACTTTTTTGGTTACCTGCGCACGGTCGCTGCTTTCTATTTTTCTGCGGATATCATCCATTGTTTCGGCACCTGCTTTTGCCGGCACCGGGGTAAGTTTAATTAGTTTTACGATGTGGTAGCCATGTGTAGTTTGAAACGGCTTGCTGATGGCGCCATCCTTTGGCAAGGCAAAAGCTGTCGATTCGAATAACGGATCGTATTCGCCAACGCCAAATTCACCCATTTGTCCGTTGGAAACAGAAGACACAACGTCGTTGCTGAACTGCGTGGCCAGTTTGCCAAAGTCTTCGCCTGCCAGTAAACGGGCATAAAGAGAATCGGCAGTTTTCTTCAGCTTTGCTTTAAATGCATCGTTAGCGCCGGGCGGGAAAGCCAGTAAGATCTGTGCCGCTTTCATCCGGCCAAGGGCTTTTCGTTCGCCGTTGTTTTTAATGAGGTGATAACCCGATGCTGATGTATAAACAGGTGCCGTTTTGCCGGAAGGGGTGGCATACAAAACGCTTTCAATTTCGTAGGGTAAGGTAAACACCGTTGCCCATCCCAGGTCACCGCCGTTGGTTAATGCTGTTGGATCATCGGAATATTCTTTGGCAACATCTTCAAACTTTGCGCCTTTGGCAAGCCTGGCTATGGCTTCATTTTTTCTCCTTTGGGCTGCTGCCGTATCTACGGCGCCATTTTTTGCAAAGGCAATAAAGATGTGCGCTGCACGAATATCTTTTTGCGAACGGGAGAACGCTTCCATTGCCAGGCCATCAAGGCTTTCCTTGTCGTTGGTATAGTTAGGCAGTATTTGCTGACGAAGGTTGGCCAGGTCTGTTTTCAGTTGCGAGAGGGTATCAAAGCCCGACGCTTTTGCTTCCTTTACTTTTAAGCGGGAAGCAATGTAGAGGTCGAAGTATTCCCGCAAAGCTTTTTCATTCCCGGTGCTGGTATTGTTCTTTTTGTAAGCCCGCAGGAACTCACTGGCCGAAACAGCATCTTTCCCATAAATAAACAGGGTTTGTGCAGAAGAAGAAAAGACGGCCATCACGCCGAAAACAGTTAGTAGTTTTTTCATTTGATATTTCGTTTTATCTGGACAGTGCCGCTAAACTATTGCTTTTTTGAAACCTTCAGCCGTTGCGCCAGGATCTCGTCTACCTGTTCGGTAGACACCTTTTTAGCAATGATGCGTTTATCCTTATCAAGGAGGTACAAAGTAGGAAAACTTATGACATCGTACAACTGTGCGTACGAAGGAATATTGGCTGAAATCCTTGCCTGTTCAGCTTCTTTGGAATAATAAACATGCGTCCAGGCTTTTAAATTAAACTGGCGGATAAAATTGAACCACTCATCTTTTTTAACCCCTTCGGTTTGTTTGGCCATGGCAAAAATCTTCAAGCCATCGGCCTTCCATTTGGCGTGGTAAAGGCTATCAAGCTTCGGCAAGGTTTCCTTGCAGTGCCCGCAGGTAGGGTCATAAATCACCACCAGCGTATAGGGAGATTCAAGGCCGTAAAGTGTTACGCTCTTTCCGGCAGTATCCGGTAATTCTATTTCAGCCGCCGGCGAACCCATGATGTTTGCCATCAGGCTATAGGCTCTGTCGGTGATCATTTTTTTGCCTTTATCTGTCAGCCAGGGATAATTTTTATTAGAGAAATATTTTTCAAACAGATGCACAAATACTGCGTCTTCCCACATGTACTTCATGTTGAGGTAGCGGTTCACAAACTTGAGCAGTAAAAATTTTTGCATTTCGTCGGAGGCCGAGGCATAACCCAGCATCCAGTCGAGTTCTTTAATTACCGAATCGGCAGAAGGATAAACAAGCTGCTCATAGTATTTGTCAACCCGGTTTTCAAAAAAGGGTGTGCGGGCAAGGCGGTCATCCCAAAAGTTTACGCCATCCCAGTAATGGCTTTTAAAATAGCGGTAAGCGTAAAGCGAGTCTTTTTTCTGTGCTTCCGGGTTTTTAGGTACCTC
>DASVSM010000431.1:0-6029 GCA_036388115.1 Flavisolibacter sp. | reverse complement strand
CAGCTCATATAATCGCCTTGTATCCGGATCGTCCACCGACGTTGTAGACATGTACGTTGGCCGGATGGCTTCGTGAGCTTCCTGTGCCGAGCTGCTTTTTGTTTTGTATTGCCGTGCCTTGTGATAGCGGGTTCCCCAGGTTTTTTCAACAGCGCCTTTAATATCGTCCTGGGCTGTCTGGCTCAGGTTCACGCTATCGGTACGCATATAAGTAATCTGGCCGCTTTCGTAAAGCTTCTGTGCCAACAACATTGTACGGCTTACATTATAGCCCAATTTGCGGCTGGCTTCCTGCTGAAGGGTAGAAGTAGTGAAAGGCGCAGCCGGTGTGCGCCTTGTTGGCTTTACCTGTATGTCTTTTACTTTATAACCTGCCCCGATACATTCATTTAAAAACCTTTCAGCATCTTCTGCTTTTGAAAATTTAGTGCCTTCGGCTTTGAATGACACCTGGCGGTTTGTGGCATCAGGCGCAGTAAACACGGCTTCTACTTTATAGGAACTTTGGGCGGTAAAGGCATTGATCTCCCTTTCTCTTTCAGCGATTATCCGTACCGCCACACTTTGTACACGGCCGGCACTGAGATTGTTCTTTACACTCACCTTTCGCCACAAAACAGGGCTTAATTCAAAGCCAACAATTCTATCCAAAACACGGCGGGCCTGTTGTGCGTTCACCAGGTCCATGTTAACCGTGCGGGGTTGCTGAACTGCTTTTTGAATGGCCGGTTTTGTGATCTCATGGAAAACAATCCGCTTTGTTTTGTAAGGGTCCAGTCCCAGTACTTCACATAAATGCCAACTGATGGCTTCCCCTTCACGGTCCTCATCCGTTGCCAGCCAGACCTCTTTACTTCTTTTGGCAATACTCTTTAATTCGCTGACCACCTTTTGCTTTTCATCAGGAACAATATAGGTAGGCTTATAGTTATTTTTTATATCAATGCCCATGTCGTCTTTCTTCAGGTCACGGATGTGCCCGAAGCAACTCCTCACCTCGAAATCAGGTCCTAAAATCTTTTCAATGGTCTTTGCTTTTGCTGGCGACTCAACGATCAACAGGTTCTTCGGCATAGCGCTTTTTTGTGTTCAATTTTTATTTCCCGAACATGCAAGTATAAGGCAAAGTAGATGAAAATTCCTAATTGCAGAATGCGCTGCGCTTTTTCAACACAGCATTTTTGAGGCGCAACTGCTAACCAGAAAAAGTCAAAACCGGGAAACGGAAACGATAAGTTTCCTGTGTAAAAAAATCTAAGTGCAGGATATGAAACTGCCCTATAAAGAGGCCCTTTAAGGCCGGTAGGTTGCTTTACTTTTTCATCTTTTCTTTCACCAGGAGCGCCAATTCTTTTGCCCATTTAGCGTATTCCTTTTCCGAGGGATGAAGTCCATCCGACGCCACAAATCCCGAAGTAGTTTTAGCCAGACGGGTGCTTTCAGTAATATCGATATAGTGCACTTTATATTGAATGGAGATAGCCTTATTTAATGTATTGTACTCATCAATTTCTTTTGCAATCTTCTCCGGGTTTTTGCTTTCACCGTAGGGCGTTACACCATAGTCAGGAATAGACAGAACAACTACATGCTCCGCTTTACCATTGGCAAAACCGATGCTTTTTTTCAGCAGACTTTCAAACTGCTCTTTGTATTCAATAATATCACGGCCGCGGTATTGGTTGTTAACGCCAATCAATAAGGTCACAAAATCGTACTTCGG
Organism: Flavisolibacter sp.; assembly: GCA_036388115.1. Classification (GTDB taxonomy): domain Bacteria; phylum Bacteroidota; class Bacteroidia; order Chitinophagales; family Chitinophagaceae; genus Flavisolibacter. The sequence continues at coordinate 4,306 of DASVSM010000431.1, read as the reverse complement.
GAGGAATTCAAAGTTGTTCATTCCGGCATTCAGTTCGTCAGTGGTCCATCCGGTTTTGGCAATGATCTCAGGTGCGGAAATGTTGTAACCGGCTTTCCGCAACAGGCAAACAGTTTGGTAGGGAAAGCTTTTGTGCAGCGGAACACTCTCACCAATGGTATAAGAGTCGCCGAGTGCCAGGTAAGTGTAGGTCTGATGCATGGTATCGGTTTTTTGTGCAAATGAAAAGACAGGCAGGACCAAAACAAGCAGCCATTTCATAAAAAATCAGTGATGACCTGTAATGTGCGTTTGTCTTTATAAATATTCCGGTGGCCCAGGCCCTCAGAGAGAACGAATCGGAAGTTCGGGTAGGCCTTTTCGATGATCGGCTCTATATCGGCTAACGGAGTAAGCTGATCCTGTTTGTCCTGTAAAAATAACACCTGTGCCCTGATGTGGGCGGCCGCACGGCTTACCGAATACCAGGATGGCGGCCGGTTGTTGGCGTTAGTGATGAGAAGATCAAATTCTTTTCTCACTTCATCATCCAGTTTTAAAAGACGAAAGAAATTGTTGATGGCGGTAGTAGATTCAGTAGCAGGTGCAATGAGCACAGCTTTCCAGCTTTCATCATGCGGGAGTTCTTCCAGGGCCAGGCTAAGGGCGAGTCCACCAAACGAATGACTGATAAAACGGGTAAAAGGGCCATGGGTTTTGTTCACCTCGAGAATAAAATTTTTGTAGTCCCAGGCGTTGATCTTTTTACCATCACTTTTTCCATGCGCCGGGGCATCAAACGCAAACACCTCATATCCTTTTTTCGTCAGGGGCAAAACATAATGATCAAAATTGACGGCACTGGATTCATGGCCGTGAAGAATGAGCACCTTCTTTTTCCCTTTTTTATGATTCCACCGGTAACCGTAGGTTTTCATACCATCAAAAGGCAAGGTTAACTCCTCGGCTTTCTGAATGATGATCGATGGCGCTTTTCGTACTCTGGACTGGGGTGTAACAAACAGGTCAAATGCCTGTTCCGCTGCCTTCTTTTTTGAGATTTTGCTTAAGACCTTAAATTTCGTCCTGACAAGGTTTACGGCTAATCCTTCCTTCATTACCTGATGGTTAAGTGTGTTTAAAAGCAATTTATTTCATTTACTACGAACTTTATGCATTAATTGATGGCAAACATGGACATTGTTATTATTGGTACCGGCAACACAGCAACTGTTTTAGGAAGAAAATTAAGAAAGGCAGGGCATAACATTGTCCAGGTATTTGGCCGCAACAGCAGTGAAGCAAGCGAACTTGCATACGAGCTAAACACCGAGTCGACCAATTATTGGAATGTTGTGAACCGGAATGCAGACCTCTATATTTTAGCGGTTTCGGACATTGCTGTTGAGGAAGTGTTTCAGGAACTAAGGCTAACCGATAAAACAGTGGTACACACCGCTGCGTCCGTTTCAAAAGACGTTTTGAAAGAAGGCGCCGAACACTATGGAGTTTTCTATCCTTTGCAAAGCCTGAAGAAAGACGTCGGCTACCTTCCGGAAATCCCCATCATTGTTGACGCCAGTGACCCAACAACCTTAAACATGCTGGATGTGCTGGCACACACAATATCGGATAGGGTGGTGGAGGCAGACGACGAGACCCGTGTAAAACTTCACCTGGCTGCCGTTATGGTAAACAATTTTACCAACCATCTTTATGCATTGGTGGAGAAATACTGTAAAGAAGAAGGTCTCGATTTTTATTTGCTCCTGCCTTTGATACGTGAGACCGCCGCAAGACTGGAAACAATGTCGCCGGGTAAATCGCAAACGGGACCGGCCACGAGAGGGGACCATTCAACCATTGAAAAACATTTGGCCCTCTTAAATAACCATCCGCAGCTGAAGAAAATCTATGAGCTTTTTAGTGAAAGCATTTCCGTCAGCAAATAGGCAAATTAGGACCAAGCTGAACTACGAAGGCAGAAAAGGCCAATAAAATCTTAACAAGGCCTTAAAGAGCAGACTCTGTGTTGGGGCGAAATGCATTTTGCCTTACCTTCGCCGCCAAAATAAGTAAACAAAAACCGGCATCTAATCTGGATGTCAGAAAAAAATCGTTAACGATGTCATTAACCAAAGAAAAAAAAGCAGGCATTTTCACACAATTTGGTGGCGCTGCTACGAACACAGGTTCTATTGAAGGTCAGATCGCTTTGATTACCGAACGCATGGCACAGATCTCAACACATTTGCAACAGAACAAAAAAGACTTTTCTACTCACCGTGGTTTGATGCACCTGGTTGGCCGCCGTCGCCGCTTGCTCAACTACCTGCAAAAGCATAACCTGCAAGGTTACCGCCAACTCATCGAAAAATTAGGTATCAGAAAATAATTCAAATAAAAAGCAGAAACCCTTCCGGCCTCCGGAAGGGCTTTTTGCTTTAATTGTTTCTGCTTGCTTAACCAATTTGTCTGAGTGCATTGAAGCTCCCCCTTCAGACCTCAGACGTAAAAATTTCAAACCCATTTTATGTTATCCCAAAAGTTCTCAAAGACATTTGATATTGGCGATGGCCGTGAAATTACCATCGAAACCGGCCGCCTTGCCCGCCAGGCCGACGGTGCTGTTACCGTACGCATGGGCAATTCTATTTTATTAGCTACCGTGGTGGCAAATGCTGAACCCAAAGAAGGACAGGACTTTTTTCCGTTGAGTGTTGACTACATGGAAAAAATGGCTTCGGCGGGTCGTATTCCGGGATCTTTCTTCAAAAGAGAAGGTCGCCTGAGCGATTCAGAAATCCTGGTTTCCCGTTTGATCGACAGGGCCTTGCGTCCGCTTTTCCCGGAAGATTATTTATGCGAAGTGCAGGTAATTGTTACGCTCATTTCTTCCGATGAGCAAATTCTTCCTGATGCGATGGCCTGCCTTGCAGCATCAGCGGCATTAGCTGTTTCTGATGTTCCCATTAAAGAAGTCATTTCCGAAGTTCGTGTTTGCCGTATCAATGGTGAATACAGGATCAACCCAAGCCGGACTGAAATTGAAAGCGCCGACCTTAACTTCATTATTGCCGCTACGCAGGATAATATTATGATGGTGGAAGGAGAAGCAAAAGAGTGCAACGAAGACGACCTGGTAAGGGCACTGGAAGTAGCGCATGATGCCATTCGTATTCAGATAAAAGCCCAACTGGAACTGCGTGACATGGTTGGCAGAACTGAAAAGCGGGACTATACAAAACCAGCCTCCAACGACGCTTTGCAAAAACGTGTGTATGATTTAGGTACGGAAAGAATGAAGCAGTTGTCAAGAGGCAATTTGCCAAAGCAGCAAAGAAAAGACACGTACAAATCCATCTATGAAGAGATTACCGCAACCCTGGCAAAAGAAGAAAACCTGCCGGAAGGTGAGGAAGTTTCTTCGGACATAAAAAAGCTTGTCAAAAAATATTTGTCAGATCTGCAATACGATGTTGTTCGGGAAATGATCCTGGATGACCGCATCCGTCTCGATGGCCGCGGCTTGGAAGATGTTCGCCCATTGGACATGGAGGTGGATGTGCTGCCAACTCCGCACGGTGCGGCCCTTTTCACAAGAGGTGAAACACAGTCACTAACCACCGTTACACTAGGTACGCCTCTGGATGAATTGCTGGTAGAAACTGCCGGCAAATCGTTCGATTCGAAATTTTACCTGCACTATAATTTTCCTCCGTTTTCAACAGGGGAGGTCAAGTTCTTAAGGGGTGCCAGCCGTCGTGAAATTGGTCATGGTAAACTGGCTGAGCGTTCGTTGAAACAAATGATGCCAAATGACGACTATCCTTATACGGTACGGGTTGTCAGCGATGTATTGGAAAGTAATGGTTCATCATCAATGGCTACGGTTTGTGCTGGTTCGCTGGCTTTGATGGATGCAGGCGTTCCCATGCCGAAACATGTGGCCGGTGTGGCCATGGGTTTAATTACCAACGGCGGAAAATATGCTGTGCTGACCGACATCCTGGGCGATGAAGATCACCTGGGCGATATGGACTTCAAAGTGACCGGTACACGGGACGGCATTTGTGGTATCCAGATGGATATTAAAGTAGACGGCCTGAGCATGGAGATCATGCGCAATGCACTGGAACAGGCACGCCGCGGCCGTTTGCACATATTGGATGCCATGTATAATTGCATTCCTGCCGCCCGCAGCGAAGTGAAACAACATGCACCACGCATGGTGAAAATGTTTATCGACCGCGAGTTCATTGGTGCAGTGATCGGGCCTGGTGGTAAGGTGATCCAGGAAATCCAGCGTGAAACAGGTACAACCATT
>DASVSM010000430.1:0-4677 GCA_036388115.1 Flavisolibacter sp. | reverse complement strand
TGTCAAACTCCTTGGTCTTGATCGTGCCATCCAGTCCCATGCAGGCAAATGTGTTGTCAGGATTAGTCTTCGATGGCCTTTGCACAAGAATCGAATCCCGCTTCGGGTCCAGGTTATTGCAAAAACGCCAAAGCGCAATTGGCAAGTCAGTTGCCTGCACCGTATGCTCTACGTACAAAATCAATTTGACACCTTCCAATTCTGCCTGTTCACAAACCTGCTGATGTAATTCTTTTACATGTCCACGGCGGTTCTTTTTAACCGAAAGAATCAGCACAGGAATATCTTTCAAAAAAAGATCGGCATTCACCGAATGAATTTCAGGATACAAGGCTGGCAGTGATTTAAGCCATTCGTTATCGACTGCCAGTCCCAAATTGCTTTCGCTTTTTTCTTCGTCAAATTTTGTTGTTCCGTCAATGCACATCTTTCCTCCAAAGCCCATTTTGCTGCAGCTATGGTCAAGCACATCCATCGGTCCCTGCGAAAAATAGATGTCTGATGCCGGGTCAAGATTGGCAAAAACATATTTTGCCAAATTTTCATAAGCGCTGATTTTCACCCCTTCATCTGCTATGACAAGAATTTTATTAAACATCATCTGTCCGGCACCCCACATGGCATTCATTACTTTTTGCCCCTGGCCGGCATAGTCTTTTTTTATCTGTGCAATCACAAGGTTATGGAAAACACCTTCCACGGGCATGTCCATATCAATAATTTCCGGAACCATCGTCATCTTCATTGGCGCCAAAAAAATCCGTTCGGTGGCCTTGCCCAGCCAGGCATCTTCCTGCGGCGGAATACCAACAATTGTGGCCGGGTAAACGGCTTCTTTTTTATGCGTGATGGCCGTTATATGAAAACGTGGATACCAGTCGGGCAGCGAGTAATAGCCGGTGTGATCGCCGAAAGGTCCTTCCCATATCAGCTCGTCAGCTGGATCTACATAGCCTTCTATTACAAAATCAGCATCGGCCGGAACTTCAATTTCAGGCTGACTAATGCATTTTACCAGTTCCACCTTCTTTTTGCGGAGGAAGCCGGCAAGCATATACTCGTCTACATTTTCGGGGAGCGGGGCCGTAGCCGAATACGCATAAACCGGGTCGCCGCCTAACGCCACTGCAACCGGCATGCGCTTACCCAACTTTTTGTACTCGTTGAAATGTTTTGCCGACACCTTGTGCTTGTGCCAGTGCATACCGGTCAGTTGTGGTCCGAACACCTGCATGCGGTACATGCCTACGTTTCGTGCGTTTGTAGAAGGATCTTTTGTGTGAATGACGGGCAGGGTAACAAAAGGACCACCGTCTTTCGGCCAGCAGGTAATGACAGGCAATTTGGTGATATCCGCCTCTTTTCCTTGCAAGATCACCTCCTGACACTCACCTCTTCCACTCCTGACCTTTGGCATCCAGGAAGCAAACTGTCCCAATTTTGGGAGCAACCGGAGCTTATCAAGAATGTTCTCTTTCGGCGAAGCCAGTAAATGAAACAGGGCTTCGATCTCTTTTGCTACATCGTCGAGATGCTGCACGCCCAATGCAAGGCACATCCGCCTTTCGCTACCGTAGGCATTCATCAGCACCGGAAAAGGATAGCCTGTATTTTCAAACAGAAGCGCTTTTCCTCCACCGGATGTTTTGCTGATGCGGTCGGTAATTTCTGAAATTTCCAAATGCGGATCGACGTATTCCTTTATGCGCACCAATTCGCCTTCCCTTTCTAAAAGATCAATAAACTGCTGCTGGTTTCTGTATGCCATATTTGGCAACAAAAATAGGTGGGGATAACGCTTAGGAATTGCTAATAAGGAGAGATGAAGGGTAATAAATATTACAGTGGAACAGTGGGACAGCCATATCTACGATGGCCGCCACTGGCCGAGGTTTTACCATAGCCTCCGCCTAACCGGAAAGTGAGATGAATACCGCTGAAGTAGTACCAGTCTTTTGTTTTTGGGCTGCCTCTTTCGGCATTTTTAGAAGCATATCCAATGTCAGGATAACCTGACGATTCGCCCGGCGCCTCATCTCCACGGTATGAAAAACGAACGGCCTGTGGCCCTCTTGCATTGAGCAAGGCAGTTTCGTCCGTATAAAACCCGCTTACATCGTCCAGGTAATCGGTAAACAACCGGCGCAAGCCGACCTCCACGCCTAAGCGGATATTTTCGTTAATGTTGAACTTTACACCGCCACCAAACGGCAATGCAAATTGTGTGAGCTTATAAGGGTTTTGATTGCTTCCGGGCAAGCCTTGTCCTTCGGTACCTAACGGCTGAAGAAAAACTTTCTCTCCCGAATCCCGCACAAAAGGATTGAAATGATATACTGCGATGCCGCCAAATGCGTAGGGCGACCAGCGGATATTGTATAAATTAAAAACGGTTAATTCTCCCATCAAACTGAACTCCGTCAGGTTAGATTGAAAGCTCAGGTTACGGTTTTGTTTCAGGAAGGTTGTCCCGCCCGCAGCATCGCTTCCTTCAATTCTGCCGAACGTTAAACCACTGCGTAACATAAAGCGGTCCGACAGTTCATAATTAAGGGAGATGCCAATTGCTGGTTTTGTCTTTTTATAAAGCTTGTCATTTAACTCACCGAGGTAGTTAGCCCCTCCAACAAAAGCACCCAGGTGAAACTGAGCAAAAAGGGTTTGTGAAGCACAGGCCAAAAGCAGCAGAAACGTTTTTCGCATGGAGGTGGTTTTTGCGCTTACTTAACAAATTTAAGGCCGAACTAACGGATGTATTTACTGCTTGCTTCAGAGGAAGTTCAGCAATATTATTTCTGATACAGATCAGTGACACTTATACCCAGACCAGGTTCGGAAGAGACGTTTACACGGCCGTTATCATCATAGGTCAGCCCGGTGGCAATGTCTTCTTTCAGAAGCAGCGGACCGTCTGCATCGAGATAATCAATTATGGTTTGCAGATGAGCAATGGCAGCGGAACCAATAGTTGATTCATTCATGCTACCCACCATTACTCCCATCTCCAGTTCTCTTGCTTGTTTAATCATTCGCAGGGCCGGGGTAAGGCCGCTGCACTTGGTTAATTTTATATTGATGCCGTGAAAATGCTGGTGGCATTTTTCAACGTCGCTTTCTGCCACACAGCTTTCATCCGCATAAAGCGGTAACGGCGATCTTTCGTACAGCCATTTCATTCCTTCCCAGTCGTCTTTGGCCAAAGGCTGTTCTATAAACTCTACTCCTAAATCTTTAAATGCTGTTATCTTTTCCAATGCTTCTTCCTTCTTCCAGCCGGCATTTGCATCAATACGAAAAAGAGCATCGGTGTGCTTACGCAAAGATTTGATGATAGCAATGTCTTCCGGCGTGCCTAACTTGATCTTGTAAACAGGCCACGGTTTCTCCTGCATCTTGGCTAACATTCTTTCGATGGTATCGATCCCGATGGTATAGTCGGTAATCGTATTCTTTGACTGAGAAGGTTGCCAGAACTCCTTTATTGGTGTGCCCTTTATTTTTCCGTACAAGTCCCAGCCCGCAATATCCAGTGCGCACACCAGGAACGGGTTTGCAGGAAACAGATGATGCAGGTAATGCCACCAGCGATCTGGTTCGGTGAAAGCAAATTTTTCTACAAAGATCTTTTTGCGCTCGAGGTCTTCCGCCATTTTCTCCACCGGAATGTTGTAATACGTAATGGCAGGTGCTTCGCCGTACCCTACTCTGCCGAGGTGTTCAAGCTGCACAATAAACGTGGGCTGGTGCGTTTTTGTTCTGCCATTTGAGATGGTAAAAGGATAACGGAACTGAAGGTTATATGTCCGATACGAAATTTTCATACCGAGCCTAGTTATTTAAACGCGTTAAACCCTGTCACATCCATTCCTGTGATGAGCAAATGCACATCGTGTGTGCCCTCGTAAGTAATTACACTTTCCAGGTTCATCATGTGGCGCATGATGCTGTATTCGCCGGTGATCCCCATGCCTCCCAGCATCTGCCTGGCGTTCCTGGCTATGTCTGCTGCTATCTCGCATGAATTTCTTTTTGCCATGGAGATTTGCTGTGGCGTAGCTCTTCCTTCGTTCATTAATGTTCCCAACCGCCATACCATCAACTGGGCCTTGGTTATCTCCGTGATCATCTCCGCCAGCTTTTTTTGCTGTAACTGAAAGGCGCCAATTGGTTTATCAAACTGAATTCGCTCTTTGCTGTAGCGCAACGCGGTATCGTAGCAAGCCATCGCTGCACCCAACGCTCCCCAGGCAATTCCATAACGGGCTTTGGATAGACATCCCAGCGGACCTTTTAATCCTTTCACATTCGGAAAAATATTTTCTTTCGGCACTTTCACGTTATCAAAAACAAGTTCTCCGGTGGCACTGGCCCGTAAGCTCCACTTTCCGTGTGTGGTGGGTGTGGCAAACCCTTCCATTCCTCTTTCCACCACCAAACCTCTTATATCGCCTGCTTCATCTTTTGCCCAAACAACGGCAACCTGTGCATAGGGCGCATTAGAGATCCACATTTTACTTCCGTTCAAAATGACATGATCACCGGCGTCTTTGATGTTGGTAAGCATACCACTGGGGTTGCTGCCATGGTCGGGTTCCGTTAATCCAAAGCAACCCAGCCATTCGCCGCTGCCTAACTTCGGCAGGTATTTTTTTCGTTGCTCCTCACTGCCATATTGGT
>DASVSM010000429.1:0-1631 GCA_036388115.1 Flavisolibacter sp. | reverse complement strand
TGTCAAAGACATGAATTGGTTGGGAAAGAAAAATGGAGAGCTTTTGGGACTGGCAGCCTTCAACGGCTTTGATATTGTCATCACCCTGGATAAAAATCTAAAAAACCAGCAAAACCTGGATAAAGTAAGCTTGAAGTTTATAGTGCTGTTGGCAAAGAACAACAAGCCGGAAACCATACAGCCATTTGTGGAAAAATTAAAGCATTACTACTGAATGACAGCGATTTACCAAAGCTAACAGAGCTCACTTCTGACTGACCCTCAGGCAGCAACATTGGAATTGCTATGGCAGGGCGATTTAATGCAGCAGCAGTTTGGGGGTGAACGTTCAAGGAATACCACTACAGCAGCCGTATATGTTACGCTACACCAGCACTCCTTCCACCTTCTCAAACCCTTCCGCCGGCAATTGCCGTTCCCACAATATTCTGAATATTGTTTCCGCAATCGGAATATCCGCACCAATATTTTTATTCAGATTATAGATACACCGCGAAGCATAATACCCTTCTGCCACCATGTTCATTTCAAGCTGTGCAGATTTTACCGTGTACCCTTTCCCGATCATGTTGCCAAAGGTTCTGTTGCGGCTGTAGAGCGAGTAGCAGGTAACCAGCAAATCGCCTAAGTAAACAGAAGCAGCGTAATTCATGTCCTTCCGCTTCGCATCTTTTTCATGTTGTCCTACTACAATATGTTTGATGCCCACCTTTCGAAGAAAGCCTGCCATTTCATCGGCGGTATTGGCAATGTAAACACTTAAGAAGTTATCACCATAATCCAGTCCATGCGCAATACCGGCACCCAGTGCATAAATGTTTTTCATTACCGCTGCATATTGCACGCCCAGGATGTCTGGATTGACAATGGTGTTGATGTAAGGCGCTTTAAAGCATTGCGCTATCTCTTCTGCTGCGTCTTCATCTACTCCGGAGAAGGTGAGGTAAGATAATTTTTCTGCCGCCACTTCTTCCGCATGGCAGGGGCCCAATACTGCGAAATAATTTTGCAGTGGCACACCAAAATGTGTTTGCAGATAGTCGTTCAGCAAAACATCTTGCCCCGGTATCAACCCTTTGATAGCAGAAAGAATTTTTTTCTCTTTCAGGGATTCTTTGCTTACACCTTCTAAAACACCTTCAATATAAGCAGAAGGCACCGCGATCACCAACAGATCGGAAGCGTCAACAATGGCCTGCACATTGTTGTTCATGTTCAGCAATGACACATTAAAGTGTGCCGAATGCAAATAGTTCGGGTTGTGCTTCCGCCGCTTGATATAGTCGATGGAAGTTGTATTGCGTATCCACCAGTTGACCGGCAATCCGCCGTCGGTTATGATCTTTACCAAAGCCGTTGCCCAACTGCCGTTGCCAATTACACCAATCCTGAATGTCTGCATTTTATTTTGTTTGGAATAACTGATCTCTTTTCACAACAGCTACTTTTTTTCCTGTGCGCAAAGTGGTCCCTATCGCCGTATTTGGACCGGTCACTACCTGCTCGCCTTCTTTTAATCCGCCCGTTATTTCAAAATAATTAAAGTCCTGTACGCCGGTCACCACTACTCTTTTTTCCACCTTGCCATCGGGCTTAATTACGTACGCCACTTCTTCCAGTTCGTTGTCTAT
>DASVSM010000428.1:0-2966 GCA_036388115.1 Flavisolibacter sp. | reverse complement strand
GGTGTCTCCTGAATAGAATAGGTGAATACCGTATCCAAACCGGAGTTTGCTCTTTGGTACCGTGAGCCATTGAACATGATGGTATAATTGAACCTCGGATCACGATTAACGTAGGGATTGGCCGGATTATAGCCGGACGTTGGGTCTGTAATGGCCTTACCGTTCTTCATTGGAAAACAATCCACTATGTTTTGTGTAGGACGAACTCTGCTTCCGCCTCCGCGGGTGGTTGGGTTCCAGGCGTTTTCAAAATCCTTGTTGGCTGGACGGTTGAAAACTAAAATATACTCCTGAAGTGGCACCGGAAGTTTTCGTTGTAAAAACACATTGTAAAAGCCGAAGCCCGGCTTAATGTTATTTTCAACATTCAAGGCGTAGTAATTTGAGTTTATGACTGCATTGGCCGCATCAGCCGCTTTCTGCCAGCGGCTTACATCGTATGTAGGATAGCCTGCCACCTTCTTTTGATCTTCAGAAGCACCCGGTATAGCCCCACCGTTAAATAGCGGGCTGGCTGCATAAAGCAACAACCTTGCTTTCAAAGCCATGCAAGCGCCTTTGGTCACTCTCCCATAATCCCTGTCCTCATATGCCGTTTGACCAAAAGGAAGTGTTTGACTGTACGTTCCGATTGGACTTGGCAATAATTGCGCTGCTTCGTCTAACTCTTTTACCACGTAATTTACTGTCTCCTCAAAGCTTGCCCGGGGAACATTGATGATCTCATCTGCAAATAAGGAGTCGCCAACCAATGGCATACCGCCAAAATTAGCTGCAAGGTAGGCGTAGAAGTAGGCTCGCATAAATTTAGCTTCGCCCTTTACACGGATTTGCAATCTTTCAGAAAGAGGTGTACCTGGCAACCGGCTAATGAGCATGTTTGCCCGCCTGATATTTGTCCAGGGAATAACCCAGGCATCTCCATGTATAAATTGCTCCGGACTGTAGTTGCCAAGATATAATGCAACAGAACGCCGCACTGGGTTTGCCAGGCTAAACTCAGCATCATCGGTACCCTGAACGGTGTTGCCGCCTTCCCAACGGTCTGGGTTAAAGGCAAAGGGTATTTCTTCATACATTCTTGTTAGAAACGCCATTGTTCTTGTACTGTCCGCGAAAACGGCATTTACATCAATCAGGCTGCTCGTTTTGTCGTCAAGAAACGATTGTTTCTTACACGCCACCATGCCTGTAAAAGCAATTACAATTATGAAATATATCTTTCTCATTTTAATGGTATTATCATTTAAAAGGTGATGTTCAAGCCAACGTTATATACCTTTTGTGGCGGGTAGGTAGTTCTGTCCGTTCCGGGAGGAGCTTCAGGATCAAGAGCATACAAGTCAAAGAACTTCGACCAGGTAATCAGGTTGTTGCCATTCACGTAAATTCTGATGTCATCTACCCCTATTTTGTTCAGCCAGTTTTGCGGAAGCGAATAAGAGATATCAGCCGTTCTTAACCGCAGGTATTTTCCTGACCGCGACCAGAAGGTAGAATTGGTGCCTGGATCGCTGATGCCTCTTGCAAAAGTGAGCGCCGGATATTTCGCATTATTTCCTAACGCTGTTGTCCACGCCTGCGCATGCACATCAGTAAGGTTGGCGGAGAAGGCGCGGATGGCTTCCTCGGTACCGTTTACGCTAAAGTTGCCAGTACCCTGGAAGGCAACGCTAAACCTGAGTTTTCCATAACCCATTTGCAATTGCAAGCCATAGTTTACTCTTGGCAGGTTTGGATACCCGAAGAACCCACGGTCCAACTCGTTAATTTGTCCATCGCCGTTGATGTCCTCGTATTTTAAGTCGCCAGGATGGATAGGCGGTATGCCGAACAAGGTTACTTTAGGGCTTTTGGCAATGTCATCCCAGTCTTGGTAGTAGGTTCCTGTCCATTTATAAAGCAACGGATCGCCTATGCTCCGGCCGGTTGATGCCTGGTAAGGTGTTACAGGTATGGCTTCATCTATAAATATGCGGGTGTTGTTTGCATACGAATACGTTCCTCTTACTGAAAAATTAAAGTTCCTGCCTATCCTATCCCTGTACGTAATCTCCAGGTCATATCCCTCATTTTTCACTTTACCAAAATTTACAGGTGGCAGAGGCACACCTAAAAGTTGTGAGATGGTTCCCCTTTGTGCTAATATGTCGTAACGGTTGTCCCTGAAAAATTCTATTGTTCCTGAAATTTTGTTCTGGAACAGGCCAAAGTCCAACCCTATATTCAACTTTTTTACTTTCTCCCATGTAACACCCAGGTTAGACAAAGGGCCTTCTTGTAAATTGTTGTAACCGGTAGAGTTTATACCAAAGTTTGCCTGTTGAATTCTGCCACCGGGGAAATTGGTGAGGCTTCCGTTTGAGTTATTCCAACCAGCAGAATTCAATAAATATTCCTGCCGGTAGGCATAACTAAAATTGCCTACATCGTCAGATCCAACAATACCATATGATCCTTTTAGCTTAAATAGATTGACAAATGGAACAGCATTTTTAAAGAAGGTTTCCTCGGCCAAATTCCATCCTACGGAAACTGCAGGAAAAAATCCAAAGCGTTTGGCGCTTTCAAAACGGTCGCTGCCGTTATACCCAAGGTTAAACTCCACCAGGTACTTTTGCCTATAATCATATCCAACACGAGTGGAAAGACCCTGGAAATTAGTAGGTATAAAATTGTAAGTAGGATTGACAGTAGTAGTAGTTGGAATATTTATTCGAGTGATTTTGCTGTTTCTGTTTAATAACATTAACCCGTACACATGATGGTTGGTAAAGGTGCGATCATAATTTATCATACCCTGAACCGTGAGGTCACGGCGGGTTTGTCTGGCGTCGTACGATAACGTTAATGGTTCAGTTCTGAAGAAATTAGCATCCCTTATCGTATAACTGCCTGCATTCGCGGGATTGTAAATAAACGACGGAAAGTTCTGCCTTGTTTCGCTTCTGCCATAACTGTAATTA
>DASVSM010000427.1:0-7493 GCA_036388115.1 Flavisolibacter sp. | reverse complement strand
GCAAAAGAAGCAGGCCTGGTTCGCGGCGCCTACCATTTCTTTCAACCAAAAAAAGATGGCAAGGTACAGGCACAGCATTTTTTTGAACAGGTAAAGCTGGAAAGCGGCGACCTTCCGCCGGTACTGGACATTGAACGGGATTGGAATGTTTCGAAAGAAACGATACAGGCTGAAATAAGGGAGTGGCTTGACGCGATGGAACAGGCTTATGGCGTGAAGCCCATCATCTACACATACGTTACTTTTTATGAAAAATACCTGAAAGGGAAATTTGATGATTATCCGCTATGGATTGCGCACTATTATCAGCCCGACAATCCACGCATTACCCGCCAATGGCACTTCTGGCAGCACAGCGAAGAAGGCCGGGTGAACGGCATTATTTCCAAAGTGGACTTTAATGTTTTTAGTGGAGATTCGGCAGCGTTTAAGGCATTGCTGGTGCCCTAGTGCCGTTCACATGTTTATCCGTTCACAGGTTCACATGTTGTGGCACCAGACCGATATTTTTCTGGATTGTAGCGTAACGTTCAATTCTAAAACAAGTTTGAAACAACAGGAAGTAACTTGTGAATAAGTAAACCTGTGAACCTGTAAACAAATGCGCATGGACGAATACAACACCGGGATGGACCACGAAGTGAAAGTGTATTTCCGCAAGATCATGAAATCTTTCAGTGCGGGTTTATTGTGGCTGATGGTGTTTGCCACCTCCGGCCTTTTTTTTAAACTGGGATATTTGAACAAAGGCTGGCATTGGTACAATGCAGTATTTTATGTTTTACTGGTGCTTACACTACTTCTGCTTCTTCGCTTTTTTTACCACGTATGGCGAAAAAGAGATTGAATTTTTGCACAGAGAAAAGGAACAAGGAGAGACTTGTTATAACATCGCGACAACCCCAAACTCCGAACCTTACGAAGAATGGTCCGCTACAATCACCCACCGGCCGTTGATCTTTCGGAACAACAATGTGTAATGCCCGCTAAGGTCACCGATCGTTCTTTTCAGCATCCACTTGCCAACTACAAAAAAACTCCCTGGTGATAGTTGCTCCACCGTAAGAATATCAAAAGCAAGTTTGCCCATGGCCGCCGTATCGGGGTAGCCTTTCTTATAATTTTCCAATGTTTTTTGCCAGCCTCTTGTTACACCGCTCTTTCCAATGAACATGAGCGAATCATTTTTCCAGTATGTCTGCATGAATCCTTCCACGTCGCCACGGTTCCAGGCTTTTGTTTGGTTAGCCAAAAGCTGCCTGATTTTACCTTCTTCGCCCTTTTGAGCGACACTTATCAGCGATGTAAAAACAAACAAAAACAGCAAAGCTTTTTTCATGTTCGATCTTTCGGGAAAGGTAAACCGAATAACCAAACAGCAACCTTGGAAATTCGTGTAATTCGTGACTAAATTCGTGTTTAAACCTCCTGTTAATCCTTCGCAATGCGGATAATCTGCGGTTAACTTTGTTCTTTCAATTTTAATATGTCGAAGAAAGCCGTCTTTTATGTTGTCTTTTTCCTGGTGCTATCGCTCGGGTTTTATTTTTCGCTGAAAGCCGTTGTTCCCGGGTTTTTTAAAAAAAGGGTTCCGGTTATCAGCCGGGTACAACCGTTTTCATTTACCACCCAGGACGGACAAACATTCACAAGGGAGAACATGAAGGGGAAAGTAGCCATTGCCAACTTTTTCTTTACCACCTGCACATCGGTTTGTCCGCGCATGAACAACAACCTGAGGCCAGCCTACGAAGCCTTCAAAAACAACCCTGATGTGCTGCTGCTTTCGTTTACTTCCGATCCGCAACGGGATTCTGCAGCCACCTTAAAACGCTATGCCGATTCCATGCAGGTGAACACATCGAAGTGGGTTTTTTTAACCGGGAAAAAGGACAGCCTGTACCAGGCCGCACGACATAGCTTTAAGATAGACGATCCGATTAATTTTGTGGAGGGTGATGCCGTTGATTTTTTACATACGCAGTTCATCGCGCTGGTGAATAAAAAAGGAGAAGTGATCAAGATATATGATGGGCTGAAACCGTCGGAGCTGAAATCCATTGAACAGGACGTGAACAATTTATTGAAAGACTAATGGAAACAAGAACGGTTAACATACGACTGAATGATATTCTGCACCGCAGGCAATTAAGCTCTACCGAAAGCCGCCGGAAGATACTCACGCTTTTCCTGAATAGTAACGATGCGTTACGGCATGGTGACATTGAAAAAGAAGTGGGAGAAAAATACGACCGCGTTACCATCTACCGCACCCTGCAAACATTTGAAGAAAAAGGAATTATTCATTCCATTCCTACTTCCGACAACTCTATCAAATATGCGCTCTGCAAAGAGTGCGAAGAAGGTCATCACCACGATGACCATGTGCATTTTATTTGTACGGCCTGCGAGAAGACGATTTGCCTGGATGATGTTGTCTCCCCGAAGATTGATTTACCACAAGGTTATGTGGCCGATAATGTGCAGGTGGTGATTCATGGTATCTGCAAAGACTGTTCATCACTTTCGTGATGATGTCAATCTGCTGATAAAGACGGTTCCTGTTTCAGGACGACTTTTGATGTTTGCCCTTGCACCACTATCAATGGGATCATCACTGAAAAATACTGTCTATCGTTTGCGATCTTCGGTGCCGGATGTTGTAAAAGCCCATAGCGGCTGTTGATGCTGTGAAGGCCAATGCCGGTTGACTCCACTGCTTTTTCCCGTTTGCTCAAATTATTGCGAACGATCAACACACTCTCCCCGTCGCTAAAAATTTCAATTTTCAACGGTGCCTCTTTTTGGAGGCGGTTATGCTTTACTGCATTTTCTACAAGCAATTGCAGGGTAAGGGGCGGAAGGAGGTAGGTTTGTGCCTGCTCTGAAACGTCCATCTTCAATGAAATGCTCTTGCCGTATCGTGTCTGCAGCAAATGATAATAGGAATGAATGAACTGGAGTTCTTCTCCAACCGTGGTAAGCTCTGTGCTGTTGTTGCGTAACAGGTACCGGAAAACCTTGGTGAGCTCATTCAGAAACGCTTCTGCCTGCACCGGATCTTCCGAAATAAGCGATGAAAGTGAGTTCAGGTTATTTTATTGAATAAAAAATGCGGGTTCACTATTCCTTTCAGTTGCTGAAGTTCGGCCCGCAGCTTTTCTTTTTCCAGCCGGTCACGTTGTTTTTCAATGAAGCGAAGGCGGGCAAAATGGTAAACGGTTTCGTAAACAAAAAACAGGAAAAGAAAAACAACCACCGCATAAAAGATGGAGGAGCCAATGACACCCACGGTAAGCTGCGTATTGTTTATATAGACGTTGGAACCATAGGAACTATCCATTTTAAACTCGCCGTAGGCAGCGTAGTTTCGAATGGCTTTACTAAGGATAAAAACAAGAGAAGTGGAAAAGCAACCTGCTGCAAAAAGAGCTACAATTCTTTTGAACCGTATGTACTTACCACCAAACCAGGTACGGCTTTTATACACCAGGTAGCGGCTGATTTCGCAAACGGCAATAACGGTAAAAACATAAATGATGTTGGTGCTGATGATGTCTTTTCCGGCAGAAAGAAATACATAGATAAACAAGCAGCATGGAATGGCCGGAAGTAAGATGCGCAGCCATTTATCGTTAACCTTTATCACGCAGTAAGTTTAAGAAACGAATGTACCGCCATTTTTAAGACAGTGGTGCTGAAACAAAAACACCGGTATGATTTGTCCTCCGTTTAGGAGCCAATCATACCGGTGTCAAATGAAAAGAACCGAATACTCTTACAAGGCCTTCTGCGTTTTTACAAACTTCTCCAGCCACTGTCCTTGTTCGGCCAGCACGTGCAGAAGGTTTTCCTTCCCCGTATAACCATGCGACTCATAGGGAAGCATCACAAGCTTTACAGTACCGCCATGTCCTTTCACAGCATTGAATAAACGTTCGCTGTTGATTGGGAAAGTTCCGGGATTGTTATCGGCTTCACCATGGATCAGCAACAAAGGTGTTTTGATTTTATCAGCATAGCTGAACGGGCTCATTTGGTGATACAGTTCCGGTGCCTGCCAGTAGGTCCTTTCTTCATTCTGGAATCCAAACGGAGTAAGTGTTCTGTTATAGGCACCACTGCGGGCAATGCCTGCTTTAAACAGGTTGGTGTGGGCCAACAAGTTTGCTGTCATGAAAGCACCATAGCTATGGCCGCCAACTGCAACACGGTTCCTGTCGCCAACACCCATCTCAGCAAGCTTATTGATAGCCGCTTCTGCATTCATCTTCAGTTGTTCGATAAAGTTGTCATTAGGCTTTCCTGTTCCTTTGGCCACAATTGGCATCTCTGCATTGTCCAACACAGCAAAACCCTGCGTAACATAAAATACGGGTGAACCGGAACTGATGGTAATAAAACGGTGCTGTGAACCCCTCACCTGTGCGGCATCATCGGCAGAGTTGAACTCTCTTGGATAAGCCCACATGAACACCGGCAACGGTCCGTCCTTGTCCTTGTTATAACCTTTGGGCAGATACAGGTCGCCTGTCAGATCAACACCATCGGCACGTTTGTAAAACACTTTTTGTTTGGTAACACCAACCAGTTGTGGATAGGGGTTTTTAAAATCCGTGATCGGCCTGTCAGCAATTTTTTTCACCAGGTCTTTAATATAATAGTTTGGTACATCCGTTTGTGTTTCTCTCCTGGTAACAATAGTTAGACTTTGCGGGTCCAATACATCGGCTACAAATTCATACACTCCTTCTGCGCAACGCCAAACGATCTCGTTCTTTTTTGCGGCAAGATCATACTTGGCAAGAAAAGGCAAATCGCCTTTGGCCGACGAACCAACTGCGTTGTTCATCAGCAGTTTTGTGCCATTGTCAATGGTGATGATCACTTCCCTGCCAAATGCATTCTTTTTTGTTACCGGCTGGCCGGGATTGTTGTAAGCATCCGTTTGATTCAGGTCGTATAGTTTTTCCAGCGTACCTGTTGTTGGATTGTAGCGGCTGACTCTTGATGTTTGTTTGGAGCGAAGTCCTTCGTTCACCAACGCCAGTGTCGGGTTTCCCCAATTGATACCACGATAGCGCATGGTGGTCTTAAATAACTCTTTTGGCTCAGCCGTAAATGGCGCTGACAAAGCATATACGGCATCATGAAACTCCACCTGTTTTTTGATCAATCCACTGTCAAGTGGAGATGCCCAGACAATAGTGGCAGGTTCGTCATCTCTCCAGTCGAAACCACGCGGAACATTCTGTGTGTTATCGTAGCCGCTTGGCGTGCCTTCCGATGAGGGCAGCTCAGCGATTTGTTTTACCACTTTTCCAGTTATGTCCATGATATTAACTGTTGTAGGAAACCCGCCCGCAGTTACCAGGTATGAAAAAGGTTTGCGGATTGTTCTCGTCAGCATATAACGTTTATCAGGCGACAATGATGTGGTGAGGTAAATAGCAGGCGCCCCAATTTTTGTTTCTACTCCACCCACATTCTTCACCAATTGCGAGGTGCCATAAAACTGGAACAGGTCTTCATCATAAGGTGTTTTAATAAGGTCCTGGAAAGTGGCGCTGGGTGCAGCCTTGCCATAATTCTCCTGTATGGCAGGGCCCTTTGGTGTAACGCTTTTCTTTGGTGCTGCAGAAGGCAACGCTGTTGTTGCTTTGTAAAGAATGGTGTTGTCATCTACCCATGTATAAGCAGTGCCAAGGGTATTGTTCACGGCTTGCTTGTTCAGCTTTGTTGCTTTTTGTGTAGCTACGTCAATTACATACAAATCAACATTGCTGTTGGTAGTATGTAAAAAAGCAATTTTCTTTTCAGAAGGGTTCCAGCTAATGTTGGATGCTAACAGGTTTTGCGGCAAGCCCGTAACGGAAACCTGTTTTCCACTTTTAATATTCTTCAAGGTGAAGTTGTTGATGAATACCTGCCGGCTGGGAGAAAAGTTGGCAGGGTTTAATCGCAAACCAGCAATGCGCAGCTCCGGCTGGCCTAACTCTTCCACGGTTGGGTAAGGGTTGCGTTCGCTCAGCAGCATCCATTCGGCCTTGCCATCAATACTTACTGATGGTGTTGGTTTTGCCAGTAAAAGGTCGGCCACGTCTTTTGGTGGCAACATATAGCTGCCACTGGTTTGTGCAAAGGAGAATTGAAAGCAGCCATGCAATAAGAAGGCAATCAGCAGTCTCTTCATCGTCTAAATTTTTGTAGTAATGAACAGGATTAATAAAGAAAGTTGAACTAAAAATAAAAAGTCCTGAACTCACTCAGGACTTTTTTTATTGTATCTGTAAAAATCAGCTTAGCTAACTGTCGGATGGGTGATCTTCTCCATCTCCCCATGAACAAACAACATCAGTTCGCTTATGTAATCAGGTGAGAAACTGAACTTCAATCCAGCGGCTTCGTACAGCTGCGGGAGTGTTTTTGTTCCTCCCAGTTGCAAGGCATTAATGTAATTGTTCACTGCTTTTTCTTTGTCTTCCTTGAATTGTTTCCACAACCCGATAGCACCCAATTGGGCAATACCGTATTCAATGTAATAGAAAGGAACTTCGTACAAATGCAACTGGCGTTGCCAACTGTATTTACGGTAATCTTCCAGGCCGGAAACATCCATCGCAATGGAAGTATAATCATTCAAAATGCTTCGCCAGATTTCAGAACGTTGTTCCGGTGTATGAGCCGGATTTTCATAAATCCAGTGCTGGAACTTATCAATGGTTGCAATCCAGGGAAAGATGGTGATGACTCTTTCGAGCTGGTGTTGCTTTGCTCTTTGCAAGTCTTCTTCGTTATCAAAGAAAACATCCCAATAGTCCATGCTGAATAGTTCCATGGCCATAGACGCTACCTCGGCAATCTCCATGGGATATTCTTTAAATGCCGTGAGTGGTAACTCATGCGCCAGGAAAGAATGAATGGCATGGCCACCTTCGTGAACCATCGTGGTCAGGTCGCTCATTTGGCCCGCCGCATTCATAAAAATAAATGGGGCGCCGGTTTCAGGTAAAGGACAATTATAACCGCCGGGGGCTTTGCCTTTACGGCTGTCCAGGTCCAGTCGTCCCATCTCCTTCATCTTTGTCAAACACTCGCCAAAGAAAGGGTTCATGCGATTGAAACATTCGATGGTTTTGTCAACGAGCTCCTCGCCTGTTGCAAATGGTGTCAGCGGTTTTACTCCATCCGGTTCTGCCTCGGTATCCCACGGACGAAGCGTTGGCAAGCCAAGCTTTTGTCTTTTCCTGTCGTAGATAAAATCTACCAGCGGACGAACCTGTGTTTTTACCGCTTCATGAAACTGGAAGCAGTCTTCTTTTGTATAATCAAATCGTCCAAGGTCAACAAATTTGTAATCGCGGTAGTTTTCAAAACCCGCATTCTTTGCTACATTATTGCGAAGACCAACCAGCCTGGTAAATAGTTCATCTAACTGCTCTTTATCCTGCAGGCGGCGTTCCTGTATTTTGCGGTACACTTCTTCCCGCAAC
>DASVSM010000426.1:0-7779 GCA_036388115.1 Flavisolibacter sp. | reverse complement strand
GACAACAGACTTTAATTCATAATTCAGCAATTTGGTCATCATGGAATACCTGGGATCTAAGTAGGCCCTTCCGTACACACTGGTAAACACGTTTGCTTCCTGTACTTTTTTGGTGCCATAAAATAGACCATTACTCAGTACCTTTTTATCTATAATGTCAATAGCAGGATTAAAACGAGCTTCCTCTCCTAAAAAGTTTGTGGTGGTTGTAAACTTACTTGGCCACGCTGCTTTTTGAAACAAATGGGCGTTCACAAAATCATATACAATACTTATTGGTACACTTTCCAATGTAGCAGTAGCCGGATAGTTTTCTAACAAAACATTTTTAATGTACTGTTCCAGCACATCGTTTGTTGGTGCAAAAATGGAGTATGACTCTGTTTGGCCATCATTGTTAGACAAGAGGTAGTTTTCGTTGTTCAGAGAGAAAGCTAGTGCCCCTGTTTCGGCCCTATAAACCTTTGTAAAAACACTGTCCGTAGTGCCCGAGACGATCTGATAACGCCTTGAGATCGCTTGATTATAAATGTACTGTACCAGGAACTTATCGAACAGACTTTTGAACAGGCTGTATTCCGGCTTTCCTTCCAGGTATTGGTCGATAGAAGGCAATGTAGTGATGACTTTATTCACGATATGAATAACGCCGTTTTCAGCTGCTATGTCTCTTTCCGTTACAATGGCATCCACTACATTAAAACCAGTGTATGGTGTGCCTGGATAGAAGTAGTTGTAGTCCGCAGCAGTCAGATTTTTTCCTATCATGAAATCATCCACAAAATAGGGGATGTATTTATTGTTGTTATCGGCGTCAACATAAAGGGCACCGTTGCGGTTTGAAGGAACAATTTTTACGTTCGTTCCATTCGTATTCTTTCCACTATAGACAAAGGTGTAGTTAGCCGTGCGTCTTTTAAATGCAGAACTTGGCACCCATCCGGCTGTGCTTTGATAGTCATCCATCCGCTCCTTGCGAAAGGCATTATATACAAGACTGTAGGTAACAATATCGCGGCATGTTGCCGAATCCAGTTGGCTGATACTTGCCAGACTCCTGGCCGTCAGATAAACCTGGAACGCAGAATCATGCGGGGCAAAAAAGGTCCAGAAACCGGCTGCAGAAAGTATTGGCTTGTAACCGGCCTTGTCAATAGCAGCCAGAATGTTCTTAAAATTGCCCCGTGCCTCCAACTGCTGGTAAATGGGCGGTTCCAGGTTGTCGGGGCGTTCGTAATAATCATTGAACTGTTTTTTACAGCCAGCTAATAGTATCAGCATCGCCAAAAAACTGATAATTCGCTTAAAAGATCTGTTCATAGTAAGGTTTGCATTAATTGATTCTTATCGAAAAGAACACTTTAAATCTTTGGTATCGTTTGTGGATAAAGGCTTTTGAAAAAAGCATTTTGTGAAAACACAAGCAGATGGCCGTAGAAGAAAGCCCGGTAAGTTGATAATCGAGGAGATTTTCTCATATAGCGATCCAAGTAGTTTTCCTTTTTAGCAATCGAAGGTGCACGTCGTAATTTCTCGTTCAGCAGGTCTAAAGTAGCAATTTGCAATAAGGAACTATCCTGAAGCATCCTGCGAACATTTTAGTTTCCATTAACAGAAAACACGTGCAAGACAGAAATTAATTTACAGGTGTTGCATATGGTGAAAGATAAATATATGGCTTGTTTGGCCCACCCACCCATCATTCGATAACCACTACAAAGCCACCGGAAGGCTTCATCGTAATTTGTTTAACGGCAATGGCTTGCACAGCTTCTGACTCAAAGGACAATGGTTCTTTCCCGTCTGTAATATAAATTCCCTTTTTTGCACCGAAACTGTTTAAGCTTAGCTGAATTTTTTTCTCGGACCCTTCAGCATTGATGCCCGCTATATACCACCTGTTACCGGCTCTGCGGGCAATTACTGCATACCTGCCGGGATAACCCTCAATAAACCTTACCTCATCCCACCGTACCGGCAGCTCCCGCAAAAACTGCTGCACATAGTCAGGTACATGACTCATGCCTTCCGGCGATTCGGCAAAATGCTGAATTCCCGATAAAAAAAGAATGGCGGTCGCTAATTCAAATCCGCTGGAGGTTTTGCGTTTCACCCTGGTTGGAATGCGGTACAGGTTCATGGGTGTAAAATCCATCGGGTCGAAGGCATTACGGGTGAAGGGGAGCATGGCGCAGTGGTTTGCCGCGGCATCGGCATCGGCCTGGTTGAACGTAATCATTTCAAATCCCCGCACGGCTTCCGTGGTCACTAAATTCGGGTAGGTACGGTGCCAGCCACGTGGCAGGGTTGCGCCATGGAAGTTCACCAGCAGGCCATGTTGCGAAGCGTCTTTTAAAATGTCAATATAGTATTGCATTACCGACTGCCCGTCGCCACCAAAAAAATCAATCTTTACGCCTTTTATACCCATTGCCTTTAAGCGACCAAACTCTTTCGTACGGTTGTTATGTGTGAGAAGCACGTTCTTCGGCGTGTACTTTACGGTGTTCCAGTCGCCAGCGGAATTATACCACAGCAGCAAGCCTACATTTTTGGCGGTTGCATAACGGGAAAGCTCTGCCATTTTTTCGTAGCCGATCTTTTGATCCCACGCCGCGTCTACCAGGCAATATTGCCAGGCCATTTTTGCGGCAAAATCAATATAGCGGATCTGTTCTGTGTAAACAATGGAATCGTCTTTCGACATGATCCAGCTCCAGGATGATTTGCCAGGTTTGATGAAACTTTTATCCATCTGAATAGCCGGCTTTGCCACGTCGGTTCCCAGGGTTGACTCGGTAATGGTTTTTAAACTGCCTATAGTAATAACACGCCAGGGCGAATAGAAAGGCAGGGAAGATGTTGGAAGAAGTCCTCCACCGGTTTTAACTTCTCTCGGATCGGGAAAACCGATGCGGTATTCACCATCCGGTGAACCCGATTGCAAGCGGGTAGCACAAAAGTTGGTGTCCACGGCCGCTTCGGTAATCAGCACCCAGGCGCTTTTGGTTTGAAACAAAGCAGGATACACCCACCCTGCTTTTGTTGGAGCAGTATCTGTAACAGCAATGCCTTGCTTGTAGTGTTCTTCATACGCCGGATTGGTTTTTTCCCAACCGCTTTTTGATACCTGCATAGGCTGCAGGAAAGCCCTTGCCGATGTATCAAAATGAAATGTGGTCAGTTCTTCGGTCACCGTTTTTTCACCCGTTTCTTTTTCCGGAAAAAAGTAGCGGAACGTAACACCGTCGTTGGAAATCTGGAAGATGATATCCACCTTTTTTCCTGCGCTATTTTTTAAATGAAGCGTTGCCTTGTTCGCTTCGTAATTAACCACACTTCTTTTTCCGGTGTAAAGCTCGTATCTGTCCGTTACTTTTTGTACGACGGATGCACCGATAAAGCTTAGTCCCTGTGAAAAATTTGCGTCTGATCTCACCAATCCTAAACGTGATTCTTTAATGACCGGTTGTGTTTGATAAGAAACAGCATACTTGGCTTCTCCTTCCCTATTCGTCCAAAAACTAATGCGGAGTTTTTTATCAGGACTAAAAAGCAAGAAGGGATTCTTTGTTTGTGAAAAGCTTTTAGAAATTGTTGACAAGCTCAAAAAAAGGAAAAGAATTCGGCAGCCGTATTTCATTGTCCGTTAGTTATGAATGATAAGATGAGTGCTTGTGGTGTTATCAGAAAGGGTACTAATGTAAAGGATGTTTTCTTCCCCGTTAAAATACCAACCCGCTTTGTTTTCACCGGTGTTCTGCAATGTTGTCACCGGCTTGCCGTTTTCCACAACAGATTTTGGTTTGGCAACGGTATGAAACTTCACTACATACCTGTGCGGTGACGGCTTAAACATCCCCTGCGGCCTGTTGATTTTTATGTCATGCTGTTTCGCAGATTGAGTTAAGGAGATATTCGTGATACTGAAAGCTTTTTGCTGATACGCCAGGCTCTCTTCATCATCTTCATATAAATTAAACGAACTGTTCTTGCCCGGAAATACATCCAGCGTCAGTACATCCACTTTCTTCTCGCCAACAAAGCCCATGGAAGGTTGCTGTGGAATAATAGCACCTGCCCTGGCAAAAACCGGCATCGTATCCAGCGGTGTTACCACATGAATGTAGCCTTTGCCGGAATATTTTTTTCCACTCCACCAATCATACCACTCTCCTTCCGGCAGGTAGATGCTTCTTGTGTGAGCACCTTTGGTGGTAACCGGACAAACCATCAGGTCTCTTCCAAACAAATACTGGTCGCCGATCTCATAAACATTCTGATCATCCTGGTGATCGAACACCAATGCCCGCATCAATGGCGCACCTGTCTGGTTCATTTCGTAAGCATAGCTGTAGATGTAAGGAAGCAGGGTATAACGCAACGAATCATATTTTTTAAAATTTCGCAGGGCATCTGCACCATAATTCCACGGCTCTTTATAGCCCGGATGGTCCATGCCGAATACCAGCGCTACAGGACTGAACATACCAAACTGTATCCACCGGATATAAAGCTCAGGATCGGCTACATGCTCAAAGCCACCGGCGCAATGGGCCCAGGCCCCAACGCCTGATAAACCGATATTAATACCTGCTTTAATGACGGGTGCAAAATACTGCCACTCGCTGGGCCAGTCGCCGGCAAAAATGTAAGGATAGCGCTGAATGCCGGCATACCCTTCGCGGGTTTGGTTCAGTCCGCGCAGGTTATTGAACTGCTGAAATTTTTCGTAAGGCGCTTTGGCATAGGCCAATGGAAAAAGGTTGTGCAGCTTTGGAATGTCCGGCCCCTGCGGACCTATCTTATTGCTTTCATTTGCCAACGCACCGAAGGCACTTCCTTCATCTGTTTTTAAGAATCTTGCTCCTAACGAAGCCACCCGCATCACGCCACGGTTCCACCAGAAATCAACGGATGATGCATCAAAGAAGTTGACAAACTCACCAGGGTTATTCCCCTCAGGATAGGTAAACTTTAATCGCTGTGCGGTATCAAGCAGCTTGATCTTTTTTCCGTTGTCGAAACGCGGCCGGAGATGCACGCCAACCATTTTGTAGTTCATGGCGTACAAACTATCGAACATGCCTTTCGGATTCTGAAAGGTTTCCCGCCATTCGAAAGATGTTGCTCCTTTCCCTCCTACTTCACCAAAGATCCGCCAGGTAGAATCGAGCCAAAGAAGATCAACCGGGATGCCCAGTTCCCGCATCTTTCTTGCCAGTGCCATCACATATTGGTCCGATGTCAAATGTTCGTAACCCCATGTGCCGCCTGAGTAAGTTCCCATGTGCAAGCCATAAGCGGCTTTGGGCATTAACGGCGCACGGCCGGTTAAGGCAGTGTATTGCGAAACAATGGAATTAAACTTCGGCCCAAGAATAAAATAATAATCCATTTCACCACCGTCCGCACCGAACGAATACGCATCAGTTCTTTTACTGCCCATGTCCCACTGCGTAGGAAATGCGTTATGAAAGAAAATGCCGTAGCCGGCCGTGCTCATGAAAAACGGCACCGGGCAATAGTTGGCTTCCAAAACATTGTAAGCGCCAACGGCATGCGGCAAACCTTTGCCACGGCCTACATTCAGCTTCAATTCTTTCCCTCTTCTGTCCAAAAAATCCATGCGTTCGCCAAAGCCAAAAAAATGTTCATCGGGAGAAAGGTTTTTCACGCAGCTTACCGCCTCGCCTTTATTTGAAATGCCGCCACCGGAAACTGCTTCGGATGACAGCAGCCTGCCCTCTTTGGTAAATACATCAATGGCAAAAGAGCCTTTCTTAATGCTGACTGTCAGTGCCGATGTCTGCAAACGAACAGCGTCTTTTGTTTCAGAAGAAGTTACAGCTACCAGCGCCCAGTTATAGTTTACTACCATCCACGGTTCATTCGGTTCAAAGGCCCCATTGGCAGCACTTCGCACCCGGAACATGGCGGGTGTGCAGAATTCAATCGTTATGTTTTTGGCGGATGAAATAAAACTGAATTGGTTACCATTTTTAGTGAATGCCTTTTGCTGGGCCGAAGAAAAAACAGCCGCGAAAAGCAGGACCAATGAAAGCTGTAGGCGAAGGTTCATGCAATCGTTTTTGAAGACTGAAAAATAGCCAGAGGCTGTGGCCCAACTATCCTGCACTTTTTGCAGGATGAAGGTTATACTAATGCATGAGCAGATAAAAACGTACCTGGTCATTATTTGAGTTCATTATTCAATAGCGGCCAGGCCTTATTGGGAACATACGCTTCTTTCATGATTTGCTCTATCTGCTTTACAATCTCGGGGTATTTAGTAGCAACGTTGGCCTTTTCCTGTGGATCAGATGCAAGGTTGTACAATTCAATTGGTGCACCGGCGGTTGTACTCACATTTAGCTTTACTCCTTTCCAGTCACCCATTCGAACGGCTTGTTTGCCGCCGCTTTCGTGTAACTCCCAATAAAGGTATTTGTGCGCTTCTCCCTTTTGCCCTTTCAGGGTTGGTAAGATGGACAGGCCATCGATGCCTTTCGTCAGCGGCAAACCAGCCACGTTTAAAAACGTTGGGTACATATCCCACAAAGCGGCAGGCATGGAGATGGCCGCTCCCCCCTTTGTTACCCCTTTCTGATACGCAATAAACGGAACACGGATGCCGCCTTCGTATAAATCGCGTTTGATGCCGTTGAAATTTGCATTGCTGTTGAAGAACACCGGGTCCCCGCCTTTTTCTTTGTGCGGGCCGTTGTCGCTGGTGAAAATGAGCAAGGTGTTTTCTTCCATGCCTTTTGCTTTCAGCAGGCCCATGATCTCACCAACATATTTATCCAGCCTTGAAACCATGGCCGCAAATGCCGCGTGCGGGTAAGGGTCGTAGTGCGTTTTTTCCTCATCAGATTTTGGTACCAGAACCGGTTGTTCATTGAATTTTTTTACATAGTAATGGTACACGCTATCGTGCGGCACAAATACATCGGCATGTGGCAGGGTGTAAGGCAGGTAAAGAAAAAAGGGCTTGTTGTGTTTAGCCTGCAAAAACTTTATTGCCTTCAAATGAATAAGGTCGGCGGAATAAACAGAGTCCTTTTTCAGGTTAACAGAAAGATCAATGCGTTGATGATTATTCCATAAATGATCGGGGTAATAATTATGCGCCAGCGACTGGCAATTGTATCCAAAAAACTGGTCGAAACCTTTCTTTTGCGGATCGCCTGAAGTGGTAATAAAACCCAATGACCATTTACCAAATGCCGCCGTTATGTAACCTGCCTTTTGCAGCAACATGGGAAAGGTGATGATGGAATCAGGCAACGGGAATTGCCCTTCCGGCTTGAATGTTTTGTTGCCCCTGACGGCCGTGTGCCCGGTGTGAAGGCCGGTCATAAAGCTGCAACGGGCCGGTGCACAAACAGTAGAGCCGGAATAAAAATCGGTAAAGCGAACACCCAGCTTCGCAAGCCTGTCAATGTTTGGCGTTTCTATTTTTTGCTGACCGTAAGGTCCGATGTCGCCGTAACCCAAGTCATCGGCTAAGATGAAAATAATGTTTGGCTTTGCCTGTTTTTGTGCAATGGAATAATGATGACCAAGAAGAAAAAATAATAAGAATTTTAAGGTGAACTTCATCTTGATTTAATGTTAGATTTTTTTGACCGGCATTGGTAATCCTGCTCATCGCCTGTTGTGTCACTCACTTGTACGCTTTGTAGGTCTATTGAGCAGGAGTACTTAAATACGGTTATTGTTTTCCTCTTTCATCTGCGTAAACCCACCCAAAGTTTTACAGCAAAATCATTCCCT
>DASVSM010000425.1:0-5648 GCA_036388115.1 Flavisolibacter sp. | reverse complement strand
TTTCTGTTTAAAACAGCTAAAATCCCGCTAAAACTCACTGTTGGCGGGATTTTTCATTGATAAGGCTTTGGTTTCGGGACGAGAAAGTCGTACATTTGCAAAACATTTCAGAAAAAGAGACCCCTCTTTAGTTCTTTCTTTTTGTTGATTATTAACTAATAAAACAAAGTATGTCCCAAACAATTTTAGACAAACTGAATCTGAAAAACGACAAAAACATTTTAATCCAAGGACTACCCTCATCGATAGAAAAACAGTTTAGCAAAGTTTCCTTCGCAAAAAATCTCACTCCCCTTTTAAAAACAAGAAAAATTGATTTCGCTCTCATTTTCGCCGTTAGTGAAAATCAGTTGAATGCCATTTTGGGCGACATTAAGCCAGCCTTAAAGGAAAACACCATATTATGGGTCGCGCATCCAAAGGTTACCTCGAAGATCAGCACAGATTTGAACAGGGACAGCAGTTGGAACCGCTTGAGTGAAATGGGTTACGAGACCATTGAACTGGTTTCTTTAGATCACGTATGGCAGGCGTTTAACTTTAAGAAGAATGAAGAAGAGTTGATAGAAGAAGTTGTGGAAGTGAAGATTGAGAGAAAAACAAGAAAGGCAGTTGCCTAGGCAATATAACGAACCATAAAAAAATGACCACCTGTAAAAGTGGTCATTTTTTATTTGAGGAATACGTTGAATTAGTTTTCGAGGTTTGAAAGAAAGAAGCCTTCCTTGTGTAAAACCGTTTGATTCGGGATGGCTGTTAAAAGAGAATCCTTTAAAAGTTTTTCCACCAAACGTAGCTGTTGCTCCTGGTCGCCTGATTGTGCAATTAACTTCCAGCTTTCAATTTTCATTAAAGCCCGCTGGCTTGTCTTGTTTACATGTCGGTCCAGCCATTCGCTTCTTTCAGCGAGATACAACTGGTGATTACGAAAGTAAGCATGCATAGGTAGAAGATTAGATTTTTAAACTTAGTGACTATTGTCGGAACAAATTAGTAAGAAAAAGTTTAAAAACGCAAAAACCAAAAATTTTCACTACCCGTTTATCGCTCAACAAACAAAAAAGCCTGATGAGTTCACCAGGCTGATAGGCATAAAGGAGGTAAGTAGTAGATCAGGCAAAAGCTTCTTCTGCCGACTTATTGTATTCTTCAGTAAGTTTTTTCTGCAGCTCATATCCCATCGACTGGTAGCTGTCAAAATTCATTTTAAATTTTGCGCGGCCTTGTGTGATTGACCGGAGTGAAGAGGAGAAGCCATGCAATTCGGCCAGCGGAACCCTGGCAATTACTTTTTGAAAATGACCTTCTGTATCGATGCCTTCTACCATACCGCGACGGCTTTGCAGATCACCCATTACGGCGCCCGTTAATTCTTCCGGACATAAGACTTCAACCTTGTTGATTGGCTCCAGTATTTGCGGGTCTGCCCTTCGAAACGCATCCTTGAAAGCCATGATGCCGGCGATCTTGAAAGAAATATCATTAGAGTCTACAGGGTGCATCTTTCCATCATAAACACTCACCCTTACATCACGAACATACGAACCAGTCAAAGGGCCTTCGTGCATCTTTTCCATCACACCTTTTAAAATAGAGGGCAGGAAACGGGTATCAATAGCACCCCCAACTATACAGTTATAAAATACCAGTTTACCGCCCCAATCCAAATTGAAAATTTCCCGTCCCCTTATGTTCAAACCTGCTGGTTCTGGCATGCCGTCGTAGAAGGGTTCTATGCGCATGAATACTTCGCCAAACTGTCCTGCACCGCCTGATTGTTTTTTATGACGGTAACTCGATTCGGCCATCTTCCTGATTGTTTCGCGATAAGCAATTCTTGGCTTGCCAAACTTCACCGGTACTTTATGCTGGTTTTCTACTTTCCATTTGGCAACGGCCAGGTGCATATCGCCCTGGCAATGGATCAGGGTTTGTTTTAACTCCTGCGATACGTCAACAATCAGGGTTGGATCTTCTTCCCTTAACTGGTGCAGCGCCTGTGCAAGCTTTTCTTCTTCTCCCTTGTTAACAGGCTCTATACAAACCGTTACGTTCGATGATGGGAATTCGATTGGTGGCAATTCAAACACTTTACCTTTTACATGAAGTGTGTTATTAACATGCGTGTTGCGCAGCTTTAGTGTAGCGCCAATATCGCCGGCAACCAACTCCTGTACCGGAAGCCGCTTGTTGCCTTCCATTAAGAATAGCTGGTTGATCTTTTCAATGACACCGTTGGATTCGTTCACCAGTTCCATACCCGTTTTCACTGTACCGGAATAGACTTTGAAGAAAGAAAGATCGCCAACATGCGGCTCAGAAATGGTCTTATAAATAAAAATGCAGGCAGGACCTTCAGCATCACACGTGAGCTGTTCGCCCTTGATGGTCTTTTGTGCAGGCATTTCGTTAGCGCTGGGACAAACATTATCAATGAATCCCATCAAACGGCCGCTGCCCATATTACGCAATCCGCTTAAACAGAAAAGAGGAAAGATATCATGATTGATCATGGCCTTCTTCATACCTTCTTTCATTTCATCTTCGTCAAGTTCGCCTTTGTCAAAATACTTTTCCATTAAGGCTTCATCATTGCTGGCAATGGCTTCCACTAATTCCTTGTGGAGATTGTCTGCCCTTTGTCTTTCATCGTCGGGGATGGCAAGTTTTTCCGGCTTTCCGCCTGTATCATGAAACTTATACATGGTCATGCGCAATACGTCAATGATCTCGTGAAAGCCGGCACCTTGCTGACGGGGATATTGTACCACTGTGACCTTGTTTCCAAAATGGTCTTTCGCCTGCTGCACCGTTTTATCAAAGTCAGCCGAATCGTCGTCCAGCTTGTTCACGGCAAAGATCATCGGCGTTCTAAACTTTTCCGTATACTCCCAAATAATATCAGTTCCAACTTCTACACCCATTGCTGCATTCAATACCATTACGCCGGTGTCGGCCACCCGTAAGGCAGAAACAACTTCCCCTACAAAATCATCATAGCCCGGTGTGTCCAGGATATTGATCTTGTAGCCGCGCCATTTGGTGTGCATTAGTTTGGAGAAGATCGAATTACCGCGTTCCTGTTCCAAAGGATGATAATCACCAACCGTATTATTTTCTTCGATAGTGCCACGCCGGTTGATGATGCCTGCTTCAAAAAGCATGCACTCCGCTAAGGTTGTTTTGCCACAGCCGGCATGACCGAGCAAAACAATATTCTTTACGTGTAAGGTATCAAATTCTGCTGCCATAAAAATTTGTTTTAAGGTGAGGCAATAGAGGTAACTGTCCTACAGTAGTTGTAAGAGGCGGAAGGGGAGGCTGACTTGTTTATGGACAACTTGTGTTACTGACAAAGTTTCTGAACTCTTCGCGGAGTTCCTGCAATGTATTTTCCTGGCTCAGGAACTCATTCAGCAATCGCTCATGCTCGGCATATACTTCTTCACCGGATGTTTCGAGCTGAACTTTTCTTTCGTGTGATTTGATTGTCTGTTTGAGATCGTGGATGTTGTTGAGCTGAATGTCGAATTGATTCTGAAAATGTTCCACTTCTGTGAGATGGTCTTTTGTAAGCGATTGTTTGCACATTTCAAGAAGGGCTTTTTCGCAACTATGAAATTCTTCTCGATAATTGCGAAGGATCTGCCGCCATTCGGCGCATTCAGCTGAAAGCTGTGAGATGTCTGTTGTAACCATGGGATGAACGTTTTTGAGGTTAAGAATTTAATTTTTCCTGTTCACTTTTCCCCCGGTGTGGATGGTAGTTTAAATTTAAGCCCCTTTCTAAAGAAAAAATCACTTTTTTTATCCCTTTTATTCAGTACATTATTTGCCTTGGTGAGATTGCTTAACAGGCAATTTTTTTCGTTTTTAACGTATTAGTTACGGAGTAAGTTTTCTAACTTTTTGCTCTATTTCGATGTCGACTATATTTGATGCCTGTGATCACACAAAACACCATACAGCAAATTCTTTCGCGGCTTGACATTACAGAGGTCGTTGGCTCCTTTGTTAAATTAAAAAAGAGAGGCGCCAATTACTTAGGCAACTGTCCATTTCATAATGAACGGACACCATCATTCACTGTTTCTCCGGCAAAAGAAATCTTTAAATGTTTTGGCTGTGGCAAGAGCGGAAATACTGTTTCGTTTTTGATGGAGCATGAAAAGCTTTCTTATGTAGAAGCCCTGCGTTGGCTGGCCAATCGTTATAATGTCGAAATTGAAGAAACAGAAGTTTCATCCGAACAAAAACAACAGCAGCAAACGGCAGAAAGCCTTCACATCATCAATGCCTTTGCGCAAAAATTTTATGCGCAGCAATTATTAGAAACCGAGGAAGGGCAGGACAAAGGCTTAAGCTACCTGGAGGAAAGAGGTTTTGGAAAAGAGATCATTCAAAGATTCGGGTTGGGTTATGCGCCGGATGGTAGAGATGCATTAGCCAGGGAGGCTATCGCCAATCAATACAACAAAGAACTATTACAGAAGGCAGGGTTGGTAGTAGAACGCAATGGACAACTGCAGGATAATTACCGCGACCGCATCATCTTTCCAATTCATAACAACAGTGGCAAAGTAATCGGGTTCGGCGCTCGTTTGATCAAGTCCAATGATAAAGCGCCGAAGTATATTAATACCCCGGAGAACGAGTTATATGTAAAGAGCAAGCTTCTTTACGGAACCTATTTTGCCCGCCAGGCCATTGATAAAGCAGATGAATGTTTTTTAGTAGAAGGTTATACCGATGTTCTTTCACTTCACCAGGCGGGGATTGAAAATGTAGTGGCAAGCGGCGGTACATCTCTAACACAAGACCAATTGCGACTGGTTAAAAAGTATACGAACAATCTTACCATCATTTATGACGGTGATGCGGCAGGAATAAAGGCTGCCCTGCGTGGCCTGGGCATGGCGCTGGAAGAAAGCTTGAACGTTAGGCTGGTGCTGATTCCGGACAAGGAAGATCCCGACAGCTATGTACGGAAAGTTGGCACGGCAGAATTCAAAAAATTCATTGCAGACAACAAGCGTGATTTTATTCTGTTTCAACTGGAGGTTTTATTAAAAGATGCCGGTAACGACCAGAACAAAAAAGCGGAAGTCGTTAACCAGGTTGCGGAAACCATTGCTAAAATTGACAAGACAGAAGACTTCACAAAACAGCAGGACTATATCCGGCAATGCGCAGATACTTTAAAAATAGATGAATCCGGTTTCACAGCTTTGGTGAATAAATTTATCCGCAACCGTTTAAGCACGGATAAGAAACTGCCATTTGATGAAGCTAAGCACTACGAAGAGAATGCAAAAAAGGCGGCGGTGAATGAGTATGACGACAACACGTTCAACCTGCTTTTTAAAGATGAATTACAGGAACGGGAGATAACAAGGGTATTGCTTGAATTTGGCAACCGGCCATGGGAAGACGGACAACTGACCGCTACCTATATATTCAACGAATTGCCCGATGAAGACCTGTTTGAAAATGAAACGGTACTGCAGATATTGCATGAGTATAAAGAACATTTAGAGAATGGCGAAGCACTCGACAAAAATCATTTTGTTTACCATCAGGATAACAAGCTGAGCACTTTTGTTGTTTCGCTGATTCATTTTCAATACCAGCAAAGCCATCACTGGAAA
>DASVSM010000424.1:0-6661 GCA_036388115.1 Flavisolibacter sp. | reverse complement strand
GTTTAGTCAAAAGCGAAAGCAGTCCTTTTTCATTTAGCGTCTTTTTGTATAACCTCGTAAAACTTATTCTCCAAATAATTCAGTCTGCTCAACATGCTATTTATAAAGGTGATATGATAATCCCGTAGGCCGTCAGAATCTTTCTTAAAATCCTGCTCCGTTATATAAACATTCCCATTCCGGGCATAAATAGCAAAGTTCAATGCTATAACCTTGACATATCGGTAATAAGTAAACCAAATGGCCCTAAGAATCTTATCGTTTAAAACTATTGGGTTCGTTAACTGCTTATCAAGTTTTTCTTTAATAAAAGAAACCGTGCTGAGCCTTTGCTCGTGAGTATGCTTGGAAACACCTATGATATTATTAAGCAAATTCAAATTATCAAACCCTAACTCATCAAATGTTGCCCGCAGAGCGAAAATATTTGCCCTGTCCCCTGTCACTTTCTCATGTGCTGATATACTGTCTTCTTTAGATGAAAATTCTAACTGCTGATTGCTTAATCCTACCTGTCTTTCCATTCTACCCAATATCTGATTACTTAAAGAATCCTGATTATTACCGTGCCGTGTTATTTTAAGCAGTTCTCCCCGCTGACCTTCCTCAATGACATTCTGGTCACGGACAGATAATAAGATTTCTCGGAGCTGGTTTATCTGCTTCTGCTGGCTGCTGTCATTTCTGGATAAATTATATGCTGCTTCAGAAACTTTATTCCCTTGTTTCTGAAGGTTGCAGGTATAGAAACTTACCGAAACTGCCACGATACCTATTATCAAGGTGGAGAAAGTATTCACATAATCTAATAAGTTCCGTGAGCTTTTGGAAACTTTATCCTTTTTGAGTGAATTTCTATTGCGGTAACCACTAAACCTTCTTGGATTGCCAGACATTTTCAAATTTAATAACAAGCAGCTATTCAGTTCATAGTATTTATTTGAAAATGATACATGCAATAGAATTTAAAGGCCCGCCTTCAGCAACTAATAACAATCAAAATTCAATATCTACCGGATAGCAATTGCCTTATTAAAGGGTAATTCAATGATTTTTCTGAAAGCCTTTCGGTTAGCTTTTTCATAAGTTGAGTTTCGGTAGCTGAGAGGTTTGTGCAATTATACTTTTCTTAATGATAATTTAAAAAGACAGATTGTCAATTATCATCAAAATTTATTAGAAAATTATCCGAACCTGTTTGTGTGCCGGTAACCCCACCCACCCAACTGTCGCCTGGCATCTTGAGTATTGGCCTATCCCCCCCTTATTTGAACGAAAACAGTTTTATGTGTGTGGAAGTAGGCCTGATAAAAACAGGGGATTTTTGACCCTTTTTATCACTTCACAATTGAAAGGACATATAACTGAATATCGCATACTTCTTCATATTACAGTGAACCAATTTATCCGTTCTATGAGTTCACCTTGAAGTTCACCGTAAATTTTACTGATAAACATAAAAAAACCGTTTCTTTCCTTGCTTAACATCAGTAAGACATTAATTTTAGGGAAGAAACGGTGACTTCAAAAAGAACTTGCGGACCGGACGGGACTCGAACCCGCGACCTCCGCCGTGACAGGGCGGCATTCTAACCAACTGAACTACCGATCCTTTTTCCGTTGGGGTGGCAAAAATAGGGGTCTTTTCTTTTGCGCCAAAATCAAAAATGGATTTTCACAAGAAAATTTAGGTCGCCGGGTTCGGGTCCCACCCAGTCTGCAGATTTAAAGCGCAAATTGATCTAAATATGAAGGCTACCCTGAAAACTTAACGGGCTTTCAGCGGCAAGGCCACCAAGCAGCTTGCAGGAATTTGTTTACATTCAATTAAAAACCAGCCATGAAATTCAAGCGCTTTTTGTTCTTCTCCATCGTGCTGATAATGGGTGCGGGCATCGCTTCGTTTGATTGTAAAAAACAAAACGCCGACAGCCTTTCCGGCGCCTGGCAGATGAATGATAATAGCGGAATGCAGGTCATTCTCGTTGCCGATGGTTATTTCACCTATACTGCTTATGATAAAGAAGGGAAAAAATTTATTCTAACGAGAGGCGGCAGCTTTTCCCTTAACAACAATAAGCTCACAGTTCAATATGAATTTGACTCAAAGACTAAAGAGCAGGTAGGACAGTCGGCGACCTACCAGATTTCCATAAACGGAAATAAGCTTACCATTAACATCAATGAAAGAGAAGAAAGCTGGGAAAGAATCGGCGATGGCAAATCGGGTCTTTCGGGCTTGTGGAAGATCACAGCCAGGAAACAGGGCGATAGTCTGCAGCCGATACATCAAACAGGTACCCGCAAAACAGTAAAGATCCTTAGTTCTACCAGGTTTCAGTGGGTGGCCATTGATCCGGGCACCAAATCATTTATGGGCACCGGCGGTGGCACTTACACATTTAAAGACGGCAAGTACACGGAGAACATTGAATTTTTTTCGAGAGACAGCAGCCGTGTGGGAAGTTCGCTTTCCTTTAACGGCAAACTGGAAAACGGCGACTGGCATCACAGCGGATTAAGCTCAAGAGGCGATCCCATTTACGAGGTCTGGAGCAGAAGGAAATAATTCCTGTTCCCATCTTTGCAAATAACCAAACCGCGGTTTATCCGCGGCACATTATCTGGCATTGCTTTGCGCTATGGCAATAAGTTGGTTGCCGTGATTAGTATTAACTATCAGATTGGATTAGAAAATGAAAGCAATTATTTTAACTGAACAGGGAGGCTTTGAAAATTTATCGATCACGGAAGCAGACAAGCCAGCACTTAAGCCTGCCGACGTGCTTGTAAAAGTGCACGCCATCAGCATCAATCCTGTTGACATCAAAACAAGAAAAGGCGGAGCGTTGTATGCCTCCATGAAAGAAGATGCACCTGTTATTTTAGGATGGGATATTTCCGGCGTTATAACTAAAGTTGGCGATGAAGTTAAATCCTTCAAAGAAGGCGATGCTGTTTTTGGGATGGTCAATTTTCCTGGTCATGGAAAAGCTTACGCTGAAATATGTTGCTGCGCCAGCGGACCATCTTGCCTTAAAACCCGAAAATATTTCTCATGCAGAAGCTGCCGCAACAACATTAGCAGCATTGACTGCCTGGCAGGTGTTGGTGCACGAAGCAAAAGCCACCAAAGGACAACATTTATTGATGCATGCTGCAGCGGGCGGCGTGGGACATTTTGCTGTACAAATTGCAAAGCATCTGGGTATGACTGTCACTGGCACTGCATCTGCTGCAAATGAAGCTTATCTGAAAGAAATAGGCGCTGACCACTTCATTGATTATACATCTCAAAAGTTTGAAGAAGCAGCAAATGATATCGATGTTGTCTTTGATCCTATCGGCAGCGAAACAGCAGCCAGATCATTAGAGGTTTTAAAACAGGGTGGAACACTCATCTCCATTGTTGGCGGGGTAAAAGAGCACCTGTCTCCCATCATTGAAGAGAAACAAGTACAGGCAAAAAACTACCTCGTGCATTCCAGTGGTACCGATATGCAGGAATTGGCGCAATTATTACAACAAGGGATTTTGAAGCCACACATTTCCCATCAATTTTCATTTGAAGAGATGGCGAAAGCACATCAGCAAATTGAATCGGGAAAGACGAGAGGAAAAGTCGTGGTGAATCTTATTACAGAATAATAAATAGCATAGAAATGGAATTGAGAACATTAGGTAAATCAGATGTAAAGGTTACGCCTATGGCCTTCGGTGCCTGGGCTATCGGTGGATGGATGTGGGGCGGCGCCGAAGAAAAAGAAGCCATCAGTGCCATACAGGCAGCGTATAACTCAGGTATAACAACCATTGATACCGCGCCGGTTTATGGCTTTGGGAGAAGTGAAGAGTTAGTGGGCAAAGCAATGGAAGGCATTCAACGGGACAAATACCAGATTCTCACAAAATTTGGCATGAACTGGGAAAACGAAAAAGGCGAATATTTTTTTGACAGCGTGGACAATGATGGTAAGCCATTTAAAATGTACAAGCTGGCTTCAAAAGAAAAAGTAATGAAGGAATGTGAAGATTGTTTGAGAAGACTAAAGACTGATTACATTGATCTCTTTCAAATTCATTGGCCCGACAACTCAACACCCATCAGCGAAACCTTTGAAGCCGTTCAGCGGTTAATAGAACAGGGCAAAGTAAGAGCAGCCGGCGTTTGTAATTACAGCGTTGAATTAGTAGATGAAGCACTTAAAACAATTGGCCTTGCTTCCAACCAGGTTCCTTATTCATTGATCAACCGTGGCATTGAGAAAAATGTCTTGCTCCAAGCCATCGACAAAGGCTTGAGCATCATTCCTTACAGTCCTTTGCAAAGAGGTTTGCTGACAGGGAAGATCAAGCCGGGACACAAATTTGGCGAAGGTGATACACGGGAAGGCAACCGTTTTTATACGGATGAAAATATCCGCAGGACAAATGCATTGCTGGAACAAATCAGACCCATTGCCGAGGGTTACGGTGCTACGTTAGCACAGGTGATCATTAACTGGACGATCAATCAGCCCGGCATTGGCACTGTGTTAGTTGGTGCAAGAAATGAACAACAGGTGAAAGACAATGTGGGGGCCTTAAACTTTACATTAGGTACGGATGATCTGCGCAGAATAACAGAAGCAGCAAATAATTTCTCTCTGGCAGAAGAGCAAACGGTGTAAGAAAACTATAGCGATGAAGAATAGAATTGTTTCAGATTCGGAACCATCGAAATGAACGATACGAAAGAATTATCCAATACACTTTTCTCTGTTCTGGACCTCGCAACCATTGTTCAGGGCGAGACACCTGCTGATGCGTTTCGCCGGAGCCTTGCTCTTGCACAGGCTGCAGAACGTCTTGGTTACACCCGTTACTGGTTTGCAGAACATCACAACATGGAAAGCGTGGCGTCTGCGGCTACTGCCGTTTTAATTGGCTATGTTGCCGGTGGCACGTCAACCATCAGAGTTGGTTCGGGTGGCATTATGTTACCCAATCATGCACCGCTGATCATTGCAGAACAGTTTGGAACGCTGGCATCACTTTACCCAAATAGAATTGACCTTGGCCTTGGCCGTGCACCGGGAACAGA
Source organism: Flavisolibacter sp. (assembly GCA_036388115.1). GTDB lineage: Bacteria > Bacteroidota > Bacteroidia > Chitinophagales > Chitinophagaceae > Flavisolibacter. The sequence continues at coordinate 1,578 of DASVSM010000424.1, read as the reverse complement.
TCCCGTAACATCATACGCCTTAAGAAGAAGCTTGAAAGGTAATGTGGATGATTTTCCAAACGATGTAGCAGAACTGATTAACTATCTCGGACCACGGAATGAAGCAGCAAGAGTAAGAGCCATTCCAGGCGAAGGGACGCAGGTGCCGGTGTGGCTTTTGGGATCAAGCACCTACAGTGCGCAACTGGCCGCTATGTTAGGATTGCCTTTCGGTTTTGCCTCGCATTTTGCACCCACCTATTTAAAAGATGCTTTGCAGATTTACAGAGACAAATTTCAACCTTCGCAGTTCTTGCAACAGCCCTACGCTTTGGCTTGCGTAAATGCAATTGCGGCGGATACAGATGAAGAAGCAGAATACATTGCTACATCATTTTATCAAATGGCGTTAGGAATGATCCGCAATGTGCGCCGGCCCATGCAGCCGCCCATACCAACAATGGATGGATTATGGAACGATGCGGAGAAAGCGGCTATTCACCACATGATGCATTACAGCTTTATTGGCAGTGCCGAAAAAGTAAAAGAGGAAATAAACATATTTCTGAACGATACCGGAGTTGATGAGATTATGATTGCTTCACATGTTTATGACCTGGAAGCCAAGAAGCGGTCGTATGAGCTGATTGTCATCTGAACTGGGATTTTTAGGATTTATGGGATTAGTGGGAAATAAAAAAGTCGTTCATCTCAGAACGACTTTTACTTTATCCGGATTTTCCCTTTCCCATCAATCCCAATCATCACACAAATCCCAGTTCAAAGACAATTATCCGCTCATCCGTTTATTCATGGGAATCACATCTGCCCCCTGCATAATCTCTCCAATGCTTTTCACCTCTCCTATCCGTGGAATCTCGTTCATCTTTTTTAACTGCGCTTCCTGCTCGTCTTTCAGCCTGCGGTAAGTTTCTGAACGGTCCATTCTGTATTGCTCCAATTTCTGCATGATGCTGAAGTGAGTGATCATGCCTTTGAACTTGCCATACTTTCCTTCTTTGGCTCTTTCAAAAAAGATGATCAGGTCTTCCAGGCTTAACTGGTCTTCGTATGCAGCTAAAATCAGGTCGCAGGCACAAGCAGCGATCTTTGTATCCGACAGCTTCGCACTTTTTGGCAAAGGGCTGCTGTAGCAAAACTCCTGCAATACCAATTTGATCAAGCGTTGTGCCCGTTGCAGGCCATAGTCCTTGATTATACCCGGAATTCTTTCCGTCAACGGGATGGAAAGAAGCTTATCAAAGTGAACTACGCCACCCTGCAGGTATTGTTTCGTTGCCAGGTTGGCAATCACTTCGTATTCCAACGAACGGACAAAACGTTTTCTCGGAGCCTGTTTCATCTCCGGCGTTTGCCCTTCCATGGTTATAATGTTATCAATGTTATTCATAGTTATTTCCTTTTTTTGGTGAGTTGTGAGTGGTCAGTAGTGAGGTTGAAGTCGGATGACTCACGATTCACAACTCACCATTCACTAACTCGCTTTTGCGTAATTAATGCGCATCAACTTTAAGCGTTGATACAAACTTCCAATCACAAGTGCTGCATTGTAATCTTCCAGTTCCACTTTATGCCATT
>DASVSM010000423.1:0-2736 GCA_036388115.1 Flavisolibacter sp. | reverse complement strand
GCCGCCGGCAGCCACGTAGTCCTGTAAGATTTGAAAAGCTTGCTCTTCATTAACGGCTCCCCAATCAGCACTTCCTAATTGCCAGGTTCCTAGTCCTATCTCTGCAACGTTATATTTTCCAAATGAGCGGTAATTCATTTTGCGTGATTTTCTTTCTTGTGTTAGCTGCTAAAGTTATTCCGAAAATGAAAAGAGGAAATACCGGCCGTGGTATTTCCTCTTTTTTCAAAAAACAGGTTGCTTTTATTTCTCTAATAGCCCATCTTCTTTCCATTTCACAAACACGTTAATAGCAGAGTCAGACATCTTTGGATGCTTGAACGGCATAAAACCTTTGTCAGTTGGATTCAACTTGATGCGCTTGATGGATTCATCAATATTGGCCTTAGCCGTTTCAAAGGTGTGCAAGGCTTCTTTGTTTCCTTTTGGCGGAATATGGCAAGGTGAACAACTGTTCTGAATCAGTGGCTGCACATCGGCCGTGTAGGTTACTTTTTGAACCGGCACCTGTGCCTGTTTGGTAGACGAACAAAACTGGAAAATTGCCCCGCAGGCAATTAAAGAGACGAAGACAATCTTTTTCATGCAGTAGAATTTGAAAGGGGTCAAGATAAAGAAAGTTCTCAACCTGATGTCAATTCTTCGAAGGAACGATGGTTAACCATCGTTAAAACCTGGACAGGGAAGGTCCGTTCATCCGTGTAACACTTTCATGACTGCCTTTTCAAACTCGCTGACAAACTTTTCGAATTCCGGCCAGGCTGTTCCACCATTCTCTTTTGCCTTCCGGTACTCATCGGCCTTCGTTTGTATATCATTTATACTGTTATGCAATCCGTTTGTCGTTGCGTTCCCGGTCTCTTCTTCCAGCTTTGCATAGAGCTTCTCAAAATTTCCTTCGTTGCTGCGGTGTTCTTTTATAAAGGCAGCCACTTCTTGCAGATGTGGATTATCCATTCAATAATTTTTTCATTACTCCCTTAAAAAGCAGGCCAGCTCTGGGTTTGCCCACTTATATCTTTCTCTTAAGGAGTGGTAAGTAAAAACCCTCAGTTGTTAAAATTTTCCACATTCGGGTTCTTTTCTTTCACATCACTTGCAACTTCGGTTTTAGCGGGTTAGTTTCGTCTCGGTTTTTCATAGGATATTGGATTTTAAAACGAGGCCGCATTTCTATGCAGCCTTTTTTTATGCCTGGCATTGAAAGCTCTTTATTCGGGTTCGCCATCAGGAAATAACACAGTAGGCGGTAGAGGCTGGATACATTTGAGCCTGACCTGGATATGTATCGCCTGTAATTGCCGCCCTTCAGAGCAGGGTTAGATGTACTCTAGGCAGACTTTAGCCAAAAATTGCTTTGGGCTAAAGCTTGGCCGCTTCCTATGCATTGCATGTGATTTTGCCTGAAAAACACTTAACCCTTTCAGGGTCGTGGTAAAAACAATGCTGGTAAACCGCTGGTTTCACCGACAGTTATTCAGATGTAACCCCTCCGGGCTTGAACCAATTCAGCAACCTGATAGCAGTACGGTATAATGCTTATCAGTCTTCAGTTCTTCTGCTCTCACCTTCCTCTTCATTCAACATTCCTTGTTCGTCTGTTCGTTATTCTCCCATGCTTTTTCTACGTAGGGTTTCTATCATTTTATCGTTAATATACGAACGTCATTCGTAAAACTATCTACCCCAAAAGGGGCAGTTTTGCTCTTGTGTACAAGCCACTGCCGGACTACTTTTGTGTCAGAAGTTGATTGATAGCTAATCAATCCATCCAAGTCCTGAAAACCAACCGTCCAGTAAGTTTTTGTAGAAATCCAGTTCCGAGAAAAACCAACCAAAATCCAGTATCAGTCAACTTCTTCTTTCACCCCTTACCAGAGTATAGAACCATCCTTTGAAAAGCCCGTTGAGATCCGTTATCCAAAGAAAACTTATCCAATCCTGAAAAACTAAGGCGTCCACAGTCCGATGGAAACAAGCGAATTTGAAATTACAAACGCCTTATAACCGAATTTCCCTTCTGTAAAACAGAAGGGATTTTTATTGTGCGCCATATCCGGTCCGTTTCACAACTCAGTTTTCTCTTTTCCCAATTCGTACGCTTTTCGCTTTCCTTCCCTTTAAGCGGCAGATAGATTTGCCCGCCAAACTAATACGCTATGATTCGTAAAATTTTAAAGTGGACGGGACTGGTGATTTTATTCATTGTTGCCGGCGTTACCGTAGCCACTGCTTTTCGCCAGCATTTAAAATACGATGCACCTTTTCCGGCCATTAAAGCTTCAAAAGATTCAGCAGTGATTGCCCGTGGCCGTCATTTAGTGCTTTCGGCTGCGCATTGCGCCGACTGCCACAGCCCTGTCCGCAACGTGGATTCTGTTTTGAAGCTGGGACAAGACCCGCCGCTTAGCGGATCCTTTAAATTTCAGTTTGAACTGGGCACTTTTTATTCCCGGAACATTACGTCGGATTCGGCTACCGGTATTGGCCGTTATTCCGATCCGGAACTGGCCCGTGCATTGCGCCATGGCGTTCGTCCGGATGGCGAAGCGTTACTCCCCTTTATGCCGTTCCAGCATTTGTCCGATGAAGATCTGGCCGCCATTATTTCCTACCTGCGCAGCACCAAACCTGTTCGCAACGAAGTGCCCCAAAACGATTATACCGTGATGGGAAAAGTGATCAAAGCTTTTGTGCTGAAGCCCGAAGGTCCCAAAGAAGAAATTCCTAAATCGG
>DASVSM010000422.1:0-4027 GCA_036388115.1 Flavisolibacter sp. | reverse complement strand
AATACAGGTGGTGGAAGTACTGCCGACTATCTCGCTATAGCCCCTGGTAATGCTAAGATTTCATTTGGTATGCCTAAAGCTGGAACAAATCAGGATTCTGTTCTGGTAAATGAGGGTAATTTTACATTTAATCAGGGCGTCAAGTACTCCGTTTATTTTGCAGACACAGCTACCAATACAACATCGCTCTTGGTTATTGATTCCTTAAATCGTCCCGATTCAGGTTTCGCGAGGTATAAGTTCATTAATCTCATACCAGACCTAGCATCGGCAGATCTGTATATCGGAACAACGAAAATTGCTTCGGCTGTTCCCTACAAAGGAGTGAGCCCATCGTTTGTATTGCCTACTAACAATGCAAGCACTACCTGGGCAATCCGCGCTGCCGGGGGCACTACAAACTTAGCAACTTATGCGGGTGCAGCAAGTTCCATTTCAAACCAGCGGGTTTATACAGTTGTTGCGAGAGGGTATAATTCGATACCCAACACGCCGGCCACAGCCGCTGATCCGAGAAAACGTTGGATAAGTTTAATATACAATCAATAGGAAACTAGAAATCCATACTGTCAAATGAAAAGGAGGCTATCATGCCTCCTTTTCATTTACCCAAAAAACAAATAACAAATCAATATAGAACTCACAATCCCCACCAGATCCGCCAGCAGCATCGCTCCTACCGCATACCGAGTATTTTTAATTCCCACCGCACCAAAGTAAACGGCAATCACATAAAACGTTGTATCGGAAGAACCTTGCAGCACACAAGCTAAACGGCCTGCAAACGAATCGGCACCAAATGTTTTCATTGTGTCGATCATCATTCCTCTGGCCCCGCTGCCGCTCAAAGGCTTGATCAAAGCGGTTGGCAGTCCATCCACAAAACGGGTATCAGTGCCAAGAGCGCCAAACAGCATTTTCATTCCATTTATGATTACATCAAACGTGCCGCTAGTGCGCAGCATGCTGATGGCAACCAGCATCCCGACGAGGTAGGGTATAATGCGGACAGCCGTTTCAAAACCTCCTTTTGCGCCTTCAATAAACGCATCGAAAACATTGATCTTTTTATACAGTGCACCAAGGATGATCAACAAGAATATAGTGAGGATAATGCCATTGCTCAACAGGCCGGAAAAGGTTTGGGCACCGGCAGTGGTTAACCCCACGACGTATATTACCAGCAGGGATATGAGCGCTGAGATGCCGCCTACCCATCCTAAAATTACCGGGTGCAAAACATTGATCTTTTGTTTAAAGGAGACAATGAGCATAGCGGTGATGGTGGCTATAAATGTGGCAATCATGCAGGGAATGAAAATGTCCATAGGATTTGCCGCAGCCACATCTCTCGGTAACGACGCTCTGGCTGCAATAATCGCTACAGGAATGAGAGTCAATCCGGAAGCATGCAGGCACAAAAACATAAGCTGCGCGTTGGACGCTTTTTCTTTGTCGGGATTTAATTCCTGCAGGCTTTCCATCGCCTTTAATCCAAACGGCGTGGCAGCATTGTCAAGGCCCAACAGGTTGGCGGAAAAGTTCATCATCATGTGACCTGTAGCGGGATGTCCCTTTGGTATATCAGGAAACAGCTTTGAGAAAAACGGACCGATGACCTTTGACAGGATGTGAATACCTCCTGCCCTTTCTGCGATGCTCATAAACCCCATAAAAAGTGCCATGATGCCAATCAGGCCAATAGCGATGGTGACGGCTGTTTTGCAGGTTTCAATGATCCCGTCCGCTCTGCGCTCCAGCCTTGTTTGAACTGATTTATAGGTGTAAACAGCAAGTGCAGGATTGGCAGCTTTGATGAGATTGACTGAATCCGGCGAACGGTCATCTGAAAGAAGGACCGTTGCTTTTATTATGGCATCAGTTCTTACATAACCATATTCTTTTAAAAAACTTTCATAATTAGCAGCCAGGTTTTGCGCTACCGGTGAGCCTACTGCATAGTAATAAACAGAATCATAAGGATCGGAGGCTTTGCCTACCACCATCCGGTTAAAAATGTTCTTGTCTCCACCCATTCCCCGAACCGCTGCTACAACGATGGCAATGATGATAAAAGCCGACCAGATTCTGCTTAGCGCCATTTGTTTTTCCGTTTAGGATTTTCGGTTTGAAGATAAACGTTTCCTTCAGAAATTGCCCACTGCATCTCCTTATCTTTGCGGCCTTAAAATCAATAGGCAATAAGCAATGCTTAATTTGCAAATTGCCGGTTGCCTATTGCAAATTGACAAACAATGGCTTTACAAGCAGGTATCGTAGGACTTCCCAATGTTGGTAAATCAACCCTTTTTAATGCTGTGAGCAACAGTGCCAAAGCGCAGGCAAGCAATTACCGTTTCTGCACCATCGACCCGAATGTAGGTTTGGTAGATGTGCCGGATGCGAGATTGACAAAACTTGCTGAACTGGTGAACCCAAACCGGATTGTTCCGACGCAGATTGAGATTGTGGATATTGCCGGATTGGTTCGTGGGGCGAGTAAAGGCGAAGGTTTGGGTAACAAATTCCTTGGCAATATTCGCGAGGTAGATGCGATCATTCATGTGATCCGTTGTTTTGAAGACGAGAACATTTTACGTGACGAAGGCGCCATTAACCCCGTTAGCGATAAAGAGATCATCGATACTGAACTGCAGTTGAAGGACCTGGACAGCATAGAAAAGAAGGTTTCCAAAGCAGAGAAAAATGCCAAGTTCGATGTGAAGGCAAAGGCCGAATTGGAAGTGTTACAGCGTTGCAAAGCTCACCTGGAACAAGGCAAAAGTATTCGTTCACTAAGTTTATCCAAAGAAGAACAACCGGCCATTGCTGACCTTTTTTTATTGACGGAAAAACCGGTTTTGTACGTTGCCAATGTGGATGAAGCATCTATGCATACCGGCAATAAGTATTCACAAGCATTACAGGAAGCCGTGAAGCATGAAAATGCGGAAGTGATTATAATGAACAACAACATTGAAGCGCAGATATCGGAACTGGAAGCAGCAGAAGACAAGCAAATGTTCATGGACGAATACGGCATGAAAGAGCCAGCGCTTGATCGTTTGATTCACTCCGCTTACAAACTGCTGAACCTGCAAACTTATTTCACTGCCGGCGTGCAGGAAGTGCGTGCCTGGACAATCCATGAAGGCTGGAAAGCACCGCAAGCTGCCAGTGTCATTCACACCGACTTTGAAAAAGGATTTATCAAGGCGGAAGTTATCAGCTATGATGATTTTGTAAAGTATGGCTCCGAGTCTGCAGCCCGCGATAACGGTCGCCTGCGTATTGAAGGAAAGGAATACATCGTGAAGGATGGCGATGTGATGCACTTCCGGTTTAACGTATAATTCAACTCAGTTCGCTAAATAGTAAACCCAACCTGTCATCGCCGGTTGGGTTTCCATTTTCTATAGCCCGGAAAATAACAACCTGGTTATCGTTAGGGCATCGTAAATTTAGTTTCACCGATTTACATAAACCAACATCATGAAGCGAAGCAACTTTATTCTTAGCCTGGTAACCGCCGCTCCTCTTGCCGCACTTGCAAAGGATAATTCAAAAACATGGAGAGAGGAAAAAGGATTCGTGATAAAAGCCGGTGACGGAAGATATCATGGCAACATTACGCTGAAAGGTGTAAATAAAAATGTGCTGTCAGTGAAAGTATCAGGCAGAGATACGGATGGAGACCTTGCTATTTTCGAACAAACCAGCCTTTCTCAAGGTAGAGGAACACCGCTGCATGTGCACCCAAAGCAGGATGAGATATTTTTTGTAGAAGAAGGCGAATACGGCTTTCAGGTGGGAAACGATAAGTACAGTTTGAAAACGGGCGACAGCATTTTTTTGCCGAGAAACATCCCTCATTCTTGGATACAACTGAGTGAAAAAGGAAAGATGATTGTAACGCTTCAACCCGCAGGAAAACTGGAAGAGTTTTTTGTGACGATGGCTGCGCTGAAGCAGGACCCAACACCCGCGGAGATAGCAAAAATTTTTGCTGACCATGAAATGCAGGTGG
>DASVSM010000421.1:0-2169 GCA_036388115.1 Flavisolibacter sp. | reverse complement strand
TTTCAAATGACATGGGAACAAAACCTGGCAACGGGTGTTGGCCTTTACGGTATGCAACATGGCATTGCTTTTATTGGTGAGAACGGAACCATGCTGCTCAACCGCAGTGGCTGGGAAGTGCGGCCCGATAAAGTAAAAGATGTGCCTAAAATGGAAGCCGTTGCCTGGCAGGCGCAAAGCGACCGCGGGCTGGATAAACATACGGTCAACTTCATCAATGCCGTGAAGGCAAAGAACAAATTATTGCTTACCTGCCCGATAGAAGATGGCGCAAGAGTGGCCATCAACTCGCACATGGGGAACATTGCTTATCGTACCGGCGAAAAGATTTACTGGGATGCCGCGAAGAATAAATTCAGCACACCGGACGCAGATAAGATGGTAAAACCAGACTATAAAAACGGATGGAAGTTTCCGGCAGTTTAATGGAAGCTGTCTGAAAGATTTGAGCAGGAAAGGCAAAAGTAAAAATCAAACCAAGGCTTCAGCAGGATGAAAAACCTGTTTTACTTTTGAACGGTGACGTCTCTGCCGCTTTCATTTTAAGACAACCAGTAACAAAAACCATTCGTATAAATCCACGTAAAAGCCAACCTGCTAATTCTTATTAACACGTATCATGCATACCATACAAAACAACATCCTGAAAGTTACAATCGATAGCAAAGGGGCCGAACTAAAGAGCATTCTTCACGTAGGCCATAACCTTGAATACATGTGGAGCGGAGATCCTGCTTTCTGGGCGAAGACATCGCCGGTATTGTTCCCGATAGTCGGCACCTTAAAAGAGAATACCTACTTCTATGAAGGGAAATCTTATTCTTTGACAAGACATGGTTTTGCAAGGGATCAAAACTTCACCGCAACATCAGAACAAGATGATACAATAACATTTTCTTTTTCGAGTGACGACAAAACGCTGTTAGTCTACCCATTTGAATTTGTGTTCTCCATTATTTACGCACTGGAAGAAAACAAGCTATCCGTCACCTACCGTGTTGAAAACACAGGAGCGAAGGCAATGCTTTTTTCGGTGGGCGGACACCCTGCCTTCAAGGTGCCTTTGGCGGAAACAACATGGTATGACGATTACCAACTAACCTTTGAAAAGGAGGAGACAGTTGGCAGATGGCCGATCAGTAAAGACGGTTTAATAGAAAGGGACCCTGTTCCCTTTTTGCAACAGACACGGGAACTGCCGTTAACAAAAGACCTCTTTCAAAAAGATGCCATTGTACTAAAGGGCTTACAATCGCAAAGCATACAATTATCTTCCGGCAAAACACCGCACGGACTCCGGTTTTCATTTGATAACTTTCCTTACCTGGGGTTATGGGCGGCACCCGGGGCAGACTTTCTTTGCATAGAACCCTGGTGCGGCATTGCCGACAGCGTGGACAGTGATCAGCAGTTACAGAACAAAGAAGGAATAATTACACTGCCACCGTTTGAAATATTCGAAGCAAAATGGACAGTAGCATTTGACTAGAAGCACCTAAAATTAATAAGTAAGTGCATTGCCACCCTGACCCTTCGACTTCGCTCAGGATGACAATGTCGAAGTATGATGCAGCGCAGGCCTGCGATATATTCCGGGAAAGATTCAAACATCTTACTTGTTGCTTACTACTCTGCGTAAGGCCATGGTATAACCTATATGTAAACCATCATGAAAAGATAAAAAAGTGATAGCCTCTTCGATGTTGTTGATCTCAACGCCATACCTTGTTTTCCACGGGATGTAGCCGGTAAATTTATTCGCTTTATAATCTTTTTCCAGGTCATCAATGGTAGAAAAAAGCAGGCCCTTCAACCTTTGAATCTCGTTCTCTTCTACTCTTTCTGCAGGTTTTGATTCCGGTTTATAGCTGTTGAACAAATCTTCTTCGATGAGCATCGGCAGGCCTCCCCGTTTGTAGCAAACTCCTTGCTGGGCTGCAATCACATGACCGAACTTCCAGATGATGTTGTTGTTGAACCCCTAAGGCACGGTGTTCAGTTGTTCCACCGTGAGTTCGTCAACGATGATTAAGAGGTAAGCCCTTGTTTTGCGAAGGATCTCAAATTGTTTTTCCATTGGCTAAAATTAAGCTGCATTTTGTTCTGGCTGAATTTGCATACTGCTTATTTTATCGCCTGTGAAAGTATATAGATGTTTCACCACACCTT
>DASVSM010000420.1:0-2136 GCA_036388115.1 Flavisolibacter sp. | reverse complement strand
ACAACCGCAAAAAACAGTAGTGCCTGCTCCACCATCAATTGAGCAAAAGTTTATTGTAAGAAAAAAGAAAGTCTTTACAACGATACCTGTTGCAGGCGATTCCATTGCACTTTCGTTTTACGACAATGCGATTGTAGATGGTGATTCCATTTCGTTGTTCCTGGATGGACGCATGATCTTCTCCCATATCAAGCTTTCCGACAAACCCTACAACGTAACATTGGCAGTGGCCGACCTGAAAGACGACAGCGAACTAACGATGGTAGCGGAAAACCTTGGCGATATTCCACCCAATACTTCTTACATGGTAGCCAATGTTGGTGAAAAACGCTTTACGGCAAACTTATCCAGCACAGAAGACAGCAGCGCTGTGATACGATTGAAGAAAGGAAAGTAGCGACGTAAATTCGTCTGCATGAAAAATACCCGTTTATGTTTCTGAAGCCGCCAGCCAGCATTGAAGATATGAAGACCTTGTACTATGCCGATGTGCGGCCGTATAAAGACTGGCTGAAGAAATACATGCAAGCGGTTCCTGAGCTATTCGTTATAGTGTATTGGCCTGAAGATAAAAGTTATTGTCTGTTGGGTACGGATGCGCAATTCAACAACTGGGAGCAATACACCAACTACAGCTTCCGCGATCTGCCACCCGCACTTGAATTACCAGACACCATCTTTCGGATGCCCGATGATTTTGGTTGGATTAAAATCTAATGAATATTATTGAACCGTTGCCAGCACGGCAAAATGATCGGAAGCGAAACGGCCGTTCCATGTTTGCGAGATGGTGGCATGTTTTTTCACTTTCCAAACCCCTTTTAAAAAGATATAATCAATCGGGTTGTCATCTCTTTCTTTCGGGCCAAAGGCATTAAAGGTTCCTGTCGGGCCGTAATGCGTTGTTGCCGAAATTTCTTTTGCATTGATAAGATGAAGCGGGTTGCTTTTGTCGGTTATAAGTTGGATGGGCTCATCGGCCGGCGCTGCATTAAAATCACCGGTGATGATAGACCGTGTTTTACCTGCAATAGAGCTGATTTTCTGCAGCAGCAGTTTTGCACTTTCGCGCCTTGCCTCTTTACCCATGTGATCGAAATGGGTATTGAAGGCAAAGAAGATTTTGCCTGTTTTACGATCTTTGAACTTTGCCCATGTAACAATCCGGGTGATGGCAGCATCCCAGCTTTTGCTCCCGGGAACTTCGGGTGTAAGTGACAGCCAGAATGTTTTCGATTCGAGGGCCTGTAATCTTGTTGTGTCGTAAAAGATAGCGGAGTACTCCCCTTTTTCTTTCCCATCATCACGGGCACCCCCAACATATTTGAACTTCAGTAATCTTGCTTTCAAATCAACCATCTGGTCATGCAACGCTTCCTGCACCCCTAACAACTGCACTTCATGAAAAAGAACCTGTGAGGCCACTTTATCCCTACGGTAAGGCCAGGCATTTAAGCTGTCGGCAGCAGTGTTCAACCGGATGTTGAACGTCATAACCTGCAGGTCCTGCGTAAAAACAAGGAGGTAAGCAAAACTAGCAATGGTAAGGAGAATGAATTTTTTCATAATACAATATTTACGCCGACCATTCAGCAAGAAATCTCATCTCCTTTGGCCAACTTTTCCAAAAAGAAAATAGACAGGAATTTATTTGCGGATGGCAATGCAAGAAACGGCATTATAGCAGGTAGATTGAGAAACTAAGGAAACCTTCACCCCTCATAACCACAAACCACAAACTATCTACGGTCTCTCCTGCGCTCTCAGCCACCTTTCCGGCAGCTCATTATTACTCGCCGTAAGATAATCTTTATACGAGCAGGCAATGAACTGTCGATCCGGCATTTGCATCCACCATCTTCCTGTTTTTTTGCTTTGCAAAAAGATGGTATCAACGTCAGAGAACACGGTATGAAATTCATTGAACGATTCTCTTTCTTCCAGTTTTGCTTCGCGTTTGTTGCGGCTGAAACCATCCATAAAATACCACAGCATCTGGCTGATCTGTTTCGCGGTCAAATGTTCAACATCTCTTTCCGCACGGTAATTATAAATACCAATGCTACGCATGTTTGGGCTCATGCCGGCGTATTGCATCAACACACAGGCCTCCTCGCCGCTTAAGCCATTTGGTGT
>DASVSM010000419.1:0-4222 GCA_036388115.1 Flavisolibacter sp. | reverse complement strand
CTTCTTCAAATTTCTTCAGCAGCTTATCTCTTGAATTCACGGTTATTTGGGTTTGGTGTTTGGAGTTTGGGGTTCTTTGGCAAGGTCTTCTTTTCTTTCCTTATTGCTAGTTGCTCGCTCCCTGATTCGTCTGCTTCGCTATTCATCTGCTTCTTGTTCGTTTGTTCAATATTCTCGTTGTCATGCTGCGCTTGCCGAAGGGTCTTGTTCACTTCTTCTAACAGTTGTTTTTCACTTGGCAGGTAAAGCTGGTACTGGCTGGCAACAATGTGTTTGTTGTTTTCGGGAAGGGAGAACTTTACAACGGCGTCATTCTTATCGGCGCAAAGAAGAATCCCAATCGTTGGGTTTTCGAAAGCCTGCTTTTCCACCCGGTCGTAGTAGTTTACATACATCTGCAACTGGCCAAGGTCCTGGTGCGTAAGCTTTGTTGTTTTCATTTCAATCAGCACAAAACATTGCAACAGGCGGTTGTAAAACACCAGGTCAATAAAAAACTCATCACCATCCAGATGAATACGTTTTTGCCGGGCTACAAACGAAAAGCCGTTTCCCAATTCCAACAAAAAATCCTGTAGATGGTTAATTAATGCTGTTTCCAGGTCGCGTTCGTAGTAAGCTGATTCTCTTTTTAAATCTAAGAACTCAAGCACCATCGGGTCTTTGATGATATCCTTTGCATCGGAAGGATATTTTTCATTGCGGGCAACGGCTAACACGGAGGCGACATCTTTGCTTAACAGCAAACGTTCAAACAACTGGCTGGCCATCTGGCGCTCCAGTTGGCGTGCCGTCCAGTTGTTTTTTTCGGCTTCTGCCATGTAGAATTCGCGTTTTTCTTCTTTGTCGATCCGGATCAGCATGCGGTAATGCGTCCAGCTAAATTGTGAACGCAGTGCGTTCACAATTGGAAATGTGCGGTAAAACTGGCGGAAGAGGTTTAGTTGCCTGAATGAAAAGCTGCTGCCGTAAATAGGTTCCAGATCTTCAGCCAGCGATCTGATCAGCGCTTCACCATAACCTGCCCTTTCTTTCCCTTGCTGTTCTTCTTCAAAAATCTTTTGCCCGATATACCAGTACATCAGCACCCGCTGATGATCTACAGAACGGATGGCTGCTTCCCTGGAAGCGGCAATGATGGATTGAATTTCGGTTAGAAGACCTTTTCGGGTTTGCATAAATGACAAGGCTTGCAAAACCAAAACTACCGTTTTTGCTAAGGTCTTTGGGAAAGTTTCGGCCCTTGTGGAGAAATTATAGTTTACCCAAGCGAAAAAGCCGAATAATAATGCTTACGAGCGCACAATCCTAAGTGATAGCTGCATCAGTCACCGCCACCGCAACCCGAACTGCAGGAGCTGCAGGAAGAGCCAGAATCGCCGGCAGATGAATCACTGCTGCTGTCACCCCAATCGCCGCCAGCTCCTGCTCCGCCAAAATCGCTGCCGCCAAAACCCTCGAAATCGGAAAAATTTTCGCCGGCATCAAAGGAATGATGCAGTGGCACACTGTCGAAGTATGCATTGCTTCCCCCATCGGAACTTGATAGAACTCTTTCTTTCTTTTTCGAGTGATAGCCATTCACCGGAACATTGTTCTCATCAAACTTTGGAGTGCCCCAAATAGCAGCGGGCGGTTCTTTGCCAAATTCTTTCCGGTACAAATCAAGTGTATCCAAGTATTGGACATTGTACATGCCGGTTTGGTTCAGTAGTGGAATTAGTTCAGGACTGTGATCAAAATCGTATTCAATCACCTCCTGGCAAAAGCTACGGTATGCTTTGCTGAACAGGATATGCTGGTGCCACACCTGGTCAATGATCTCGGAGGGTGTTACAACAAAATCACTAACCACACCCAGGTAAACAAATTTTTTGTATTCCAAAACAGCCTTCAGGGCAAACTGGTTTTTCCATCCAAGCTTCACAGATAACTTATGCGCAAACGCTTTGGTGGATGCATTGGCGCCACCAAAGCGGAATAACACCTGGTCCCACATGCTGGCAGGAACAAGATGATCAAAATGATAGTTGCACAGGCGCAACCAGAGTTCTTTTTTGTTCATATTAAATGCTTTGGTAACGGAAAAGAATTTTTGTGGAAGATAAAGAAAGAGTGACCCCTTTCATAGCAGACAAGCTGTTTGGAACGTATTCCTGATGTTTCTTGTCAGAAAGGAAAATTGCTAAGGGAAATTAGCGCTGGCCGATGACCGGCGAATTGTAGAAATTGTGCAAGTCCTACTCCTCTAATGCTTCCTGTTGGTTTCTTTTAAGAGCAGTTCTTCCCAGTAAAATCAATGCTGTTAAAAACAACAGGGCAAAGCAAACTACCGGAATAACAAACAAAGGATAGTTATACAAGTCTCGGTGCACAGACAACAGCCTGTAAATAACCGGTGCCGAAAGGCAAAGGAAAACGAAGCTGTCAAGAAAGAATTTTTGTTTGGGGCTTAAAGCAAGCGGATGGCTGAAATAAATGATCAGTCCCAAAAAAGCAATGACCGAAAATATCTGCTGCATAGTTCCAAAGTCCGTCAATGTAAACAACAGGTAAATGAACATGGGCAAACTGATCATTGTTCCTTTCAGGAAAATCACAAAGTAAGCAAGAATGGCAAATGCCTTAAAAACGGAAGGGAGTTTCATTCTTTTTAGAAAGAATAAATATACGTACCGAAGGGAGTTGATAAGGTCAATAAAACTTGTGCGATAACAGACAAAAAAATGCCCCGCTAGCGGGGCATTGTAATTTCATATAGATTAATATCTGTTTCTGTTGTTATTGCCGCTTCTTTTAAAAGGGCTGAAAGAACCGGACTTCTGTTCTTTTGGTTTGGCTTCCATTACTTTAATGTTGCGGCCGTCAACTGCTGCACCATCTAGTTCTGCAATGGCTTTGCGGGAGGCAGTGTCGTCAGACATCTCCACAAAACCAAAGCCTCTTGAGCGGCCTGTTTCGCGGTCGTTAATGATTTTAGCTGATGTTACTTCACCATAAGGTGTAAAAAATTCTTTTAAGTCTTCATCTTGTACGTTGAAGCTTAAGTTAGAAACAAAAATGTTCATGTTCATTAGAAATTAAAAATTGATAAATGCTTGAGGACAGCATGAAGTAAAACTAACTAAGATGCACGTAGCAGGCTAATTAACGATACTGATGCGAGGCTCAATTTAACAGGATGAAGATAAGCCATCCTGCCGGATTTGTTGCCAAATGAATCTTAAAGCCATGAGGCACAGCGGTGGCTAATGCAACAAATCATCAAGTGGAATAGCCTGCAGATAAGGTTGCAGCAGTTGAGTATCGCCAAATACCCGGTACTCGTCAATGGTGTTTTTTTGCAGGTTGCAAAAAGTTTCCACGTAATAGCCTTCTAACTGGAAGAGGAACACCTTAAACTCTTCAGATTCTCTTTTGGCAATGGGAACACCTTCGTGAAAAACGGTCCACTTTTTCTTCTCTTCGCTGAGCAGGATAAAATCAGATAACCTCATAATCTTCAATTTTTAACGTGAACGAAAAAAATATACGAACGAAGCCTGAATCCAATGATGCGATTAACGTATGATTACTATTGATGAGCCGAAAAACAAACGAAATGAGGCAAGCAAGGCTGAGAGTTGTGTGCGAACGCACGGCTGATGAGACAAAAATAGGGCTTGTTTTGAGAATTCAAAGAATTAAGTATTGTATTGTAAAAAAAGAAATGGTATCAATTGCCTGCTTTGTTTGCATTCCCATTTTCCAACTTCAACTGATAAAAGAAAGTTGCTTCATCAATCTCTTTTACTTCTCCCGGCTGAAGGTCGCCCAGTTCCAGACCTTCAATGGACACACGAATAAGCCGCATGCAACGATGCCGGATGGCGGCCACCATTTTGCGCACCTGCCTGAATTTTCCTTCGGTGATGGTGATGCGCAGCCAGGTGCTTTCTATGTAGGGTGATATGAGTCGGGGAGACGGAAAATGGGGTGCTGGTGCCAGGTCTGCTTCACACGGCGGGGTGCTGTACAGGGTATCATTAGAAATACGAATGCTCACGCTTTGTCGTAATTGCTGCAGGCTTTCTTCACTTACTTTTCCCTTTACCTGAACAAGGTAAGTACGCTGGTGAGGTATGCTGCTTTGAAACAACAACTTCGTTATTTTTTTGTTGGTGGTCAACAATAGCAGTCCTTCGGAATGCTTGTCCAACCTTCCAATAGCATGGGTGCCTTC
>DASVSM010000418.1:0-5332 GCA_036388115.1 Flavisolibacter sp. | reverse complement strand
GTATCACCCAATGATTCGGTCTGTATCGGGCAGTCAACAAACCTGTCGGCAAGCGGTGCATCATCGTATAACTGGTCACCGGCCATTGCGTTGAACAGCACAACGATCTCCAACCCGACTGCTTCACCAACCGTGACCACTACTTATCGCGTGGTTGGTTACGATGGCTATAATTGCTTTACCGATACAGCGTTTGTAACCGTTGCCATTGGTCAATACCCGACGGTTAATCTTGGACCAGATCTGACGCTGGCGACAGGCACAATGCACCCGCTGGTTTCAACTATCACCAACGGGCCGATCCGGACCTGGGTCTGGTCGCCGACAACCAATTTGAATTGCCCTGCCTGCCCGCAACCGGTAGCGGAGATCAAAAAGGATATTACTTACCTGGTGAAAGTGACAACGCCTTACGGCTGCTCTGCCACAGATACGGTGAGCATAAAAGTGTTTTGTAAAGATGGACAGGTGTTTATCCCGAATGCCTTTACACCGGATGGCGATGGCCTGAACGATAAACTAATGGTAAGAGGCAGTGGTATTGTGAGTGTAAAGTACTTCCGCATTTTCAACCGCTGGGGCGATCTGATTTTTGAACGCGGCAACTTCCGTCCCAATGATCCGCTGTATGGCTGGGATGGAAAAGTAAGAGGCGTACTGAGCGGACCCGAAGTGTTTGTGTACACCTGTGAAGTGCTTTGTGAGAACGGTGCCAGCTTTGTTTATAAAGGAAATGTTTCCATCATTAAATAATGAGTGATGAGTAATGAGCAACTCCGGTCTCTGCCATTCGTCACGATAAAGCGAAAACAATGAAAGCAATATTTATAGATCATATTTTACGTAGGGCTGGCCGTAAAAAGCGGAGGCCTCTCATTACTCATTATTCATTACTCATTTTTGCCTCTTGCTGCTCTCTGCTAGCCTACTCACAGGACATTAACTTCTCGCAGTTTTACGAACTGCCGCTGTTACGCAATCCTGCCTTATCGGGGTTGTTCACAGGTGACCTCCGCGTTACATCTGCTTTTCGTAACCAATGGGGCGCAGTAACGGTGCCGTACAGAACGCAGGCACTTGGTGCGGAACTAAAGTTTGGTGTTTCATCGGTTGATTATTTAGCTATCGGTGTACAGATCACCAATGATGTTGCCGGTGACTCAAAGCTCGGGAAGACGGCCATCATGCCAACACTGACCTTTCATAAATCCGTGAATGGCGACAAGGACACCTATATTTCTCTTGGCTTTTTAGGCGGACCGGTGCAACAACGTTTTGATCCTTCCAAGCTTACTTTCGACGACCAGTTTGTAAACGGCTCTTACAGTTCTACCAACCCTACCCGTCAAATGTTCACCAATACCAACATTACATATTATGACGCGTCGGTTGGCCTGTTATTCAGCTCTGTGTTTGGCAACGATGTGAAGTATTATCTCGGCGCCTCTTACTTTCATTTTACGCAGCCCAAAGTAGCCTTCAGCTCGGCCAATGACATTCGGCTGAACAAAAAATTAATGTTCAACGGCGGCCTTGCAGCACCCACATCGGATATGGATAAAGTCATCTTTTACGCCGATGTTTTCAGCCAGGGCGGAAGCACGCAAACACAGGGGGGTGTTATGTACAAACATGATCTTGTGCAGGAAGATGTGGACGATGCAGTAAGTCTGTCCGCAGGTGTATTTATGCGTTGGAATGATGCAGTGATGCCGTTGATAAAACTGGACTACTACAAGCTGGGGCTTGGCCTGACGTATGATGTGAACACCAGCAAACTCCGTTCGGCATCCAATGCCCGTGGTGGCTTTGAGGTGACGGCTTCGTACCGAACTTTTTTGAACATCCGGAATAGTTCGGCTGCTGCGGTGAGGTGCCCAGTGGCGTTTTAATTCGATACCGCTTCTTGCAGCCTACTTGCTGATGGTTATGCTTCTGCAACGGTGCTTACTCCAAACTTATAACCTGAAACAATGCAGCATTTCGTAAATTAGTGAAGTGATAAAAGTCAGAGAAATACCACTTGATTTTCTTATCGATAAGTTGACTAATTCCATTGAAAACATTCAGACCGGCGACACTTTCCCTACAAATATCACCTTACTTTCCACCGCCGACCTAAAAATGCTTACGAAGAAAAATGGTTGGCAGTTCAACTGGAAATTCGAACTTAAACAACCGGAACGGGAAGTTTATAAGCTGATAATTCCCAATAATATTTCGGTAATTCAGGGTCTTATCAGCCTGGAAGTAAAGACTGACCATATTTACATGCACCTGGTCGAGAGTGCTCCTTTCAACAAAGGCAAGTCAAAAGTCTATGTGGGTGTTCCTGGAAACCTTGTTGCCTTTGCATGCCGGCTTTCCTTCCAGAGAGGTTTGAGGGAAATGTTTCTTTCCTTTCCAAAACTCAATTAATTGATCATTACACTAAGACATTGGGAGCTGTTCATGTAGGTGGACGCATTATGATCATTGAGACAGAAGCGGCACTTCGTTTGATTGAAAAATATTTTAAAAATCAAGAATTATGAAACAGCATAAAGATGAACTTGACGTAGATTTTATCGGTGGCACAATTCCATTGACAAAAGAAGAAGAGAAAGCCATCAGTGAGTTCATCAAAGCATCAAAAGAGCGGAGAAAAAAACCAGCAACCCGGCAAAAATCACGGCCTACCAACAATGCATTGCCAAAAGCGGGACTGAAGAACAAAGGGTGAATATTTATTCTTCGTTTAGCAATATATTTTGAACAATGCTGACGAACACGCATTCCTCACGTCCAGGCATGCGTGTTCATTGTTTCCTGCCTGCCTGCGCACCCTCATGCGCATTTTCTTACCATTGGTTAACCCAAACCCGCACTTCACTCATTCACGTCTGGTAAAAAGCACCAGGCCATCATAGCTTTGCATCATCAAATTAAAAAACACACAAAACAAAAAATATGAAACAGCTCTTTACTCTTTTGTTGCTCACCGCTGGCTTGTTTGCCAGGAGCACACCAACTAAGCCGGAGCCCGCAGCCCTGCAGGCTTTTGAAGCAACTTACGGAAAACAAACACCCGCTGCCTGGACTTGCACAGCAGCAGGTTGCCAGGTTCAATTTGAACTGAAAGGCCAGACCATTACAGCCGTTTATACACCTACAGGAAAACTGCGCTGGTACAAAAAACATATTTACTCTACCGAGCTTCCCGTGTTTTTACAAATGAGCATCAAGAAACACCTGGCCGGCTATTGGATCAGTGATGTGGTAGAGCAATCAGGAAAAGAAGGAACGACTTATACCGTTACGTTGGAAAATGCTTCCGGAAAAGCCATCATGACTGCGAAAGGCAACCAGTGGAGGGCCGTCAAAGCAGTTGCGAAAGTTTAATTTAGCTGATACGCTGATACAAACGGGCGGCCTTTGGGCCGCCCGTTTTTTTATGACGTGGGCTCAATGTTTTTGATGATTGTTTAATTAGCCCCGTTTACAGTCAATAAAAAATTCCTTCCGCCTACGGGAATCAATTTTTATATTCACAGTACTTAGCACACGGTTCCAACCTACCCATTGACCAACTGCTTTCCTGCCTGCTGAAAGTAACAATGCATCCACACTCAGTCTAAACAAAACTTACCTGTTTATGTCACAAGCACCTGCCAACGACAACAAATTCTATATCGGTCTTTGTATGGCCGGCGCAGTATCAGCCGGCGCTTACACGGCCGGCGTAATGGATTATTTGCTGGAAGCCCTGGAGGAATGGCAAAAAAGAAAAGAACAAAACAGTGCCAACACACCATCGCATGAAGTGGTGATACCTGTTATTGGTGGCGCGTCGGCAGGTGGTATGACAGGCATCATTGCCGCAGCAGCACTCAACAATCCTCTCAAACCTATAAAAGAACCATTAGATGACCTGATGCAGGAGCGGCCTGAAAACAAGTTCTATCATTCCTGGGTTGACCTGCTGGGTAAAGACATGTTCCCGATGATGCTGGATACCGGTGACATGAAGAATGAGCAGATCATCTCTTTGCTCAATTCTTCGTTTATCGATACGGTGGCCGACAGGGCTATCAAACCCAATTTAAAAGAATGGAAACCAGCTCCCCCTTATTTCGATAAAGACCTGAAAATTTTTACCACCCTCACCAACCTCGAAGGCTTTCCCTACAACATTGCCATGAAAGGTGGCCGGCTGCCGGAAAAATATTACATGGCCATTCATAACGACTATGCCTGCTTCCGGCTTCAATCAAATGGCGTAACGAACCAAAATGACGGATGGATGCCGCTTGATTTCAGAACCGGCGATAACATCGAAGTAGCAAAGGATGCCGCAATGGCAACAGGTGCCTTCCCGGTAGGGCTCAAATCAAGGGAGTTGAAAAGAAAGTCATCATACGTCAATAACATGCTCTGGTGCCGGGACATTACCGAACACTTCCCCGTAAAAGAGCCCGACTGCAAGACGCTGAATGTAGACGGAGGTGTGATCAACAATGAGCCGTTTGATAAAGTACGGGATGTACTTAACAGTATCACCGGAGAAGATAAGAAAAAAGATGAAAAGGAAAGCAACGCATACAACAATGAAAACACGTTTCAGAGCACGGTGCTGATGATCGATCCGTTTCCCAGCAAGGAACGCGGCAAGTTTAAAAAAAGCCTGAAGCTGCTCGATGTTGTTGGTCTTACGTTCAACGCTATCCTGGAACAAATGCGGGCCAAGCCTACGCAGCTTGCCAATGCCATGGACGACAACTGCGCCGGGCAGTTTTTGATCACTCCTTCGCGGCGCATACCAACATTAAACGGCGGTGAAAAAGAAGTGGCAGGCGATGATGCCATTGCCTGCGGTGCGCTGGGCGGCTTCAGCGGTTTTATGAGCAAGGAGTTTAGAATTCATGACTATTTTCTGGGACGCTTTAACTGCGAGTTGTTTTTGCGTGACTACTTCACGATATCGGAAGAAGCAATGAACGCCAACGGGATCTTCAAAAATGGCTATGCAGGTATCAACAAAGAAGGCTTTGCCTCCAAACGAAAGGAAGGACAGTATCAGATCATTCCCATCTTCTCGCCACATCCGCCCGATGACTATTTTCCGGTTCCGAAATTTTCATGCGGAAAGAACTGGCCGGTGATTGCCGAAGAAAAAATAGACGCTTTCAGGCCCCTGGTAAAAAAGCGGGTACAGGTACTGCTCATGAATACCGTCAAATTGAAAGGCATAAAGAAATTTTTAGTATGGATAGGCGCCAAAGTAGTACTCAATGGCATGCTGGCAGATAAGGCCATGAACACCATCAAAAAATCGCTCAATAAACATGAGCTA
>DASVSM010000417.1:0-2826 GCA_036388115.1 Flavisolibacter sp. | reverse complement strand
CCATCTTTTCTCTGCATGCGTTACTACAGTTTTACCACCTTCACATCCCGTAACATACGCCTGCATTTTACGATGGCTTTGAACGTTGGTACTACTTCCTGCCTGGTGCCACTCCTTCATCAATGTTTGCATTACATAAATGTTCGTAGCGAAAGACCTCAGAACGTGAACAAACCTGTTAAATTGAAAATTTAATGAAGATTGGTTCATATAGCTTGTGTTCAGCAATCCCATGATACTCCTGCCGGAATGTAAGGTTTGAAAAAACATCTTTTCCAACTGACAACTGTCCTGTGCTATCCCAGAGGGAAACATAAAAATAGTTGCAGTGAACGGATACTCAGCAAAAGTCCACATGACAGGCGAAATCCGTTACTGCGTTGAACCGCGTACAGATAACACAGACTTAATCACCATGCTTTCCTTCTGCAAAAGAAATCCCGGCTTGCTGAGTGCTTTAAAGAGAAGGGATGATGCCGCCTTGCCCATTTCAAACGCGGGTTGGGTAATGGTGGTAAGCGAAGGATTTAAGATGGGCGCCGTTGGCAGATTGGAAAAGCCTATCACTTTCACCTGTTGCGGAATGGAAAGCTGCATTTCTGCGCAAGCCAGGTAAACCGTTGTGATTAACTTTTCCACGGTTGCAACAATGCCGTCGGGCCGTCCTTTGGAAGCCAGCAATTTTTTTATGACCGTATGATTTTTTTCCAGGTCATTAGAGCACATCACAATCGTTGATGGCGTGATCTCCTGGCCGTGATCTTTGAGCGATTGAAGAAAACCTTCCATCCGGTTATTGCTGATGGAAAGGCTGTTTGAAATAGACAAAGAACTCAGCCTGCGGCAACCTTTTTCAATCAGGTGCTTTGCCGCGAGATAACCTGCGTCAAAATCATCTGTGGTGATTTTAGCTGTTGGCATTTCTTCGCAAACACGGTCGAAAAAAACAACTGGAACGCCTCTCTCACTTAGTTCTTCGACGTGTTCATACGACGTGGTTTCTGAAGTCAGGGAGATCAACACGCCATCCACTCTCCCGCTCTGAAAATCTTTTAAGATCGCTTTCTCTTTGGCAAAACTTTCGTGGGTTAAATAAATCAATACATGGTAGCCTTTTTCCTGCGCCATGGCTTCTATGCCGTTAATGGCAAGCGAAAAAAAACTGTCGGCTACTTCGGGTAATACAATGGCAATGGTCTTGCTCTTGCGTTTGCGCAGGCTGCCGGCATACGGGTTGGGCACGTAGTTTAACCTGTCGGCCATCTCCAGCACCCGTTGCTTGGTGGCAGGGCCTATGTCATAGCTATCCTTCAGCGCTTTCGATACAGTTGCTACCGATACCTTCAGCTCTTTTGCCAGCGTTTTAATGGTGACATTGTTCATCCTTCGTTCAGTTTTCTTGCCATATGTAAATATAGTTTTACGAAAACGGTTAAGTAAATAAATGTTGAACCTTTTGCAGCCCACATGATTAAAAAGATGACTTTAGTCTTGTCGTTCACTTTTTAAATTTTGCTGCTATGTCAATGAACCCTCTCCCGCAAGTAAACCCGGCGCCGCTAAATAATTTAGATGAATGGGAAGACGACCTGCTGCTTCGCTACCCCGATGCCGGTTCCATCACCACCGAAAAAACTAAAGAAGAATACCGTAACTATGAAAGTCCCGGCCGTGATTCGGTTAAGGAATTTTACCGCCTGAACCACCAGTACCAGACGGCCGAATTTGTGCAGGAAAAACGGGCCGATTACCTGCGGTTCAACAAAAAACAAATGCCGGTGTGGGACGCATTTGAATTCCTGAATGAGCTGGTGGATGATTCCGACCCCGACACTGATCTTTCGCAACTGCAGCACTTGCTGCAAACCTCAGAGGCTATCCGTGCCGACGGCCATCCCGACTGGATGGTGCTCACCGGTTTAATGCACGACATGGGCAAAGTGCTTTGCCTTTTTGGGGAACCGCAGTGGGGTGTTGTTGGCGATACCTTCCCCGTTGGCTGCGCTTATTCCGATGCGATAGTTTACCCTGAATACTTCAAAGCCAATCCCGATTACAATAATCCTGCATACAACACACAGCTTGGCATTTACCAAAGAAATTGCGGTCTTCGCAACGTTACCATGTCGTGGGGCCACGATGAATATGTGTACCAGATGCTGAAGGACTTCATCCCTGAAGAAGGGCTTTACATGCTGCGTTACCATTCTTTTTATGCCTGGCACCGCGAAGGCGCCTATGATTATTTGCTCGACGATCATGACCGTAACATGCTGCAATGGGTGAAGCTTTTCAACCCGTACGATCTCTATTCTAAAAACCCTACCCCACCGGATTGGAAGGAGTTAAAGCCTTATTACGAAGACCTGGTGGCAAAGTACCTGCCACCTACGCTCAGGTTTTAAAGCATATTTTATGCAACCAGTGAAGGACGGCTTTACTGTGTTGATTGCGACTATACCGTTTTGCCATCTGCCTTATGTACACACTGCTATTTTATTGACTGAATAAAACCAAGTTATATGAGAAGACAATTGGATTGTTTGCTGAACGGCAAAGCCCTGCATCTTGCTTTGCTTCTGTTCTTACTGCCCTACTTAGCGCTGGCACAGCCTGGTTTACGACTAATCAGGGGAACGGTAAAAGACGACAAAGGCGCCGGTTTGCCTGGAATAACGGTTACCGTTAAAGGCACGTCGCGTGCCAATGCCACCGATGTTAACGGCGCTTTTACCATCAATGCGGCCGAAGGCGAAACGCTGGTGTTCAGTGCTGTATCGTATTCACCGGTGGAAGTGAAAGTAACAAATGAGAACAACTACAATG
>DASVSM010000416.1:0-3174 GCA_036388115.1 Flavisolibacter sp. | reverse complement strand
TCTTGGTGGCTTTCAAAGTGGCCGTGCAATATTGCACTTCCACTTTTGAAAACTTACCTGGTTTCGAACTGGCATCAGAGCAGGGCAGACGCGGGCTTGTTGGTAGCAGTTGTTTTGGACTGCCCGGCCTTGCTCCAAATGATTTTATGGTTGTTTAATGATGTAATCGTTTCTTTTTCGATAGCTGCTTTTTTATTCCTGTTTCCCGACAGGGCCGCCATCATAATAACTGTGTTGATGTATTTTCCTTTCATGATTGTTTGTTTTAATGATGGTGCAAAGATGGCCGGTAAAAGAAGGCTGCACAATCGCATAAACAGGTGAAAACGGTAACCGAAACCGGCGTCTGAAAGAACAAAAACTTGTATCGCGCCACACGAACTGCAGCAAGGCGGGTATGAAGGGGTGATAGCCGGTATCAATGGTATCACATCATCATGTGGTATGAAAGGATGACAGGATAAAATGAACATACCTTATGGAAGAACGCGATTTTAATAAGTGTTTATACCAACCTGCTTTCAGGAGAATGGCAGAACAAGAAGGCAGAAGCCTGAAAGGCTTCAATCTTAATAGCCCGGGGTGCAACCCAGGGAATGCATACGTGTAACGAGCCCTCAACCCTGAATGGGTTGAACTCATGCCGTGTGCCTAACGTAAAGTTCAACCCCTCCAGGGTTGTACGAAATTCGGTTGCATCGTGTCCGCCGGTTTCACCGGCGGCTATTTATGTTGAAGCCCTTCAGGCTTTATCAACCTGATAACAATACGGTGCATCAATGTTTATATCGCCAGGCTAACTCTTCTTTCCTCTGCATCAGACGTAAAAATCATCCATCCCATCACAAACCAGGCTAGGGTTGAATAGATGCCGGCAATGAAAAGGCTTGTGTTGCTTCTTCCGAAGATCATCATGGAGCTGAATGCGACCGGCAGCCAAAGGCCGGTAAAGAGAACAGCAAATCTTCTCCAACCCTTCAGTTTTCCGCTAACAGCAGTAACAATACCAATGACCAATAAGCACAAATTGCTTAACGGCCAGAACATATCTAAAACAAAAAATAGGGTGCTTTGATTGGTTGGATCAAAAATGGTCCAAACGTTCCAGCAGTTAGCCAGCACTAAAAAAGCCAGTTGAACCTGAAACAGCACATTACCGGTCTTTCTGCTTCCGGTTGCCTGTAGCCGCTGCAGGCCGGCAATGCTGCACATCCAGCCGATCATATAAATCAGGTCGAACAGTCCTCCTAATGGCGTATTGTGTTGACTGGATTCATCCCCGCTAAGCATTTGCAGAAATAAAAATGGCGAAGCCATCATGGCAACAGTTCCAAGCAGTTTGTTTGTTGGTTTCATGTAAAGGTTTAAGGGCAATAAAGTTGAGAGGTCTTTTATTCTTTAACAACCGCATAAGATGGTGAATAGGTAGGTGTTTCCCTTCATTTCACCACATATCCATGTGGTTTTACCGAAACCATTTTATTTAGTGAAAGCAATGAGTAGATTTGCCCGCTGCATGAGAGCCACCTGCCTGATATTTCTTTTACTGGCATCAGTTGTGTTAAAAGCACAGCAGGGATTTGCTTTCACCCGCTTTACCACCGAAGATGGCTCGGGTCTGTCCAGTAATGTTGTTAGCAGCATTCACCAGGATGAAAAAGGTTTTATCTGGGTGGGCACCGCAAACGGGCTGCAACGTTTTGATGGAAGCAAGTTTGTTCATTTTGGTACCAGCAACGGTGATCCCATGCCTTACAGCCTTGTTTCACAAATTATTCTGTTTGAAAAAGGCCAGATGATTTTGAACTTTGGCTCACTGCACCAGTTAGGGGTCTTTTCTCCTTCCAACTTTTTCTACAAACGTATTGAGGTAAGAACAACCAAACCACTGACGCCAAAAGCTGATTTTTTTGTGTGGAGGGATAGCAAGGGTGAGATCTACCTGAATATCTTTCGGTACGGCATATTGCATTTTGATAAAAAACAAAATGCGTTTACCGAAGAGGACAGTTTTGTTTTGCCTGCTGGCTTTATTCCGTCGCTTGCCGGTGTTCACGAGGATACGGTAAAACAACAGGTTTGGTTGGCCTGCGATAAAGGCTTGGCCATTTACGACCGGAAGAGCCGGCAAATGTGGTCCCGCCATCTTAACCCGCATAACCTGCCGATCCTGAAAAACGAATTAGTGCAGGACCGGCCAACGGAGATATTCATTGACCTTTCGCGCCGCATCTGGATTTTTGGCTGGCCGGTAAGGTTGAATAAAGGACAGGTTAAATTTTGTCTCGATAGCACGGGCTCTACCTACCTGCAAAAAGATACGGTTGGTTTGAGCATACGTCCTCCGGGCTACACCGAGTACCGCAATTTTTTAGACACTAAGTATTCCGGCTTGTGGATATATGGATTACACACGCTTTTTAACTGGGACCAAAACAACCAGCGGTTTCGTCATACGGAAAGTCTTGACGGAGGTACCAACAACTCCATCAGCTACAATGTTATTAACCGCCTGCTTGAAGACAGGGATGGAAACATTTGGGCGGCAACAGACAGGGGATTATACTTTACTTCTTACGGTAGCGGTACCTATGCAGCCATCAACTATTTGTTCGATAATTCAAAAGGCCATAACAACATTACCGATGTGCTGGAGTTGCCAAATGGCGAATTGTGGTTCTCCTCCTGGGAGAAAGGCGTGTTGACCCTTGATGCTGCGTTCAAAGAAAAGGAAGTGCCGCTTTACAAAAAGCCTCCGCCTGCATCATGGCCCGACTTGCAACGAAGTTCCGTCATACTTACCTGGAGTTTGGCTTATGAAAAAACGACAGGCAAAGTATGGGTGGGTTGCAACCACGGCGTGCTTTTAAAACACGACCCTAAGACCGGCACTACGGAATATTTGTTTCCACCCGAGGCTGGCGGGTCTACCATCCGGTATATCACCGAGGATGCAAAGGGACAAATTTGGCTTGGCACACAAAGCGGCAAATTGATCAAGTGGAGCGGTAATAAATTTACAGTTGTGCAGGAGGTTGGAACCATCATCTATAAAATATTTATCGACAGGCAGGGTGCCATGTGGTTGGCAACACAGGAAAGCGGACTGATACAGGTTGATCCGGAAAGCGGAAAAATTGTACGTCACTATACAGCCAGCAACGGTGAAAACAG